>JBFIHP010000008.1:0-16607 GCA_041601735.1 Planctomycetota bacterium
GAACGCAGAGCCCGAGGCCGTAGGCCGCGTGGCGCAGGGTGCTTCGGTCGCGAACCCATCGATCGAAGGACCCGAGGGCGAGCATGCCGGCGCCGTAGACCGAAACCAGGGCGAGGATGGCGCCGGCGACGATCAAGGAGTCGGCGTCGTTCGTGCCCGAGGCCAGGGATCGACCGAGCCAGCCGAGCGAGGGCGCCCGGAACAGCATCCAGCCGATGAACGTGAAGCAGAACATCGAGCCGACGTGGGCGAGGCGCGAGGGAACCGAACTCGGGGTCCAGCGTCCCGCCTTGCCGAGCGCGTGATAGACGAAGAGGAGCATGGCATGGAAGACGCCCCAGGCGACGAAGTTCCAGGCCGCTCCGTGCCAAAGACCGCTGAGTCCCATCGTCACGATCAGCACGAAGAAGAAACGCAGCCGCCCCCGGACCCGGGAGCCGCCCAGTGGGACGTAGAGGTAGTCGTTGATCCAGCTGGAGAGCGAGATGTGCCAGCGCCTCCAGAAGTCCGACGGCGTCACCGCCATGTAGGGCGAACGGAAGTTCTCCATGAGATCGATGCCGAAGAGCCGGGCCGATCCGCGGGCGATGTCCGTGTAGCCCGAGAAGTCGCCGTAGATCTGCAGCGTGAAGGCCGCCGTGCCGGCGAAGAGGAGCGCCGGTCCGGGCGTGTCGAGGGCGAAGATCTGGTCCGCGTAGACCGCCATGTTGTCGGCCACGACGAGCTTCTTGAGCAGGCCCCGCACGATGAGCGGCCAGGCCGCGGCGATCATCCCCTGCGAGAGCCGCAGGCGCCGCTCGAGCTGGGGGAGGAGGTTGGCGGCCCGTTCGATCGGACCGGCGACGAGCTGGGGAAAGAGGGCCACGAAGGTCGCGAAGTCGATGAAGTCGCGGCGCGGCGCGAGCTTCCCGCGGAAGACGTCGATGGTGTAGCTCAAGGTCTGGAAGGTGTAGAAGGAGATCCCGACGGGGAGGTAGACCTCGAGGGTCATGGCGCCCGGCTGGAATCCGACGGCTTCCAGGACCGTCCGGAGGTTGTCGGCGAAGAAGCCGAAGTACTTGAAGGCCGCGAGAAGGCCGAGGTTGCTCGTCAGGCTCAGCAGGAGGAAACGGCGCCGATGCCGCGGCCGTGCGGCCATGCCGAGCCCGCAGAGGTAGTCGACGATGGTCGACGAGGCGATCAGCAGGCAGAACCAGGGGTGGACCCAACCGTAGAAGACGTAGCTCGAGACCAGGAGGATCGCATTCCGGACCGGCCTCCAGGGGGTCGCCCAGAAGAGGACGAAGACCGCGACCAGGAAGACGGCGTAGTCGAAGGACGTGAAGCTCATGTTACGGCTCGATCGACGTCTCGCCTCGCGGGTCCCTCCTGCGGCTCGGGCCCGGTCCCGTGGCGCGGGGGGCGTCGATCGGCGTGGAGGCTACACCAATCGGCCAACCGCGAACAGGAGAGCCCGCGTTCCGCCATCCCCGGCTCCCGGCCCCGGCGGTCGCTTCGGAGGCGGGCCCCGGTCGGCCGGGACTCGAAGAGGCCCGCGGGCAGCCTCCGATCCCGCCGCGGGGCATGGGTTTCGGGGGGGCGGGTTTCATAGAGTGGCGACGTTCCCGGAATCGGAAGGCGACCATGAAGCTCAAGAGAACCCACGACTGCGGCCAGTTGCAGAAGAAGGACGTCGGCGAGGAGGTCATCCTCAACGGCTGGGTCGACAGCTGCCGGAATCACGGCGGTCTCATCTTCGTCGATCTCCGCGACCGCTACGGCATCACCCAGTGCCAGATCGACCCGGCGACCACCGCCGGCGGCGAGGAGTTCAAGAGCGAGACCGTCATCGCCGTGCGCGGCAAGGTCGCGGCGAGGCCCGAGGGCAACGTCAACAAGAACCGCTCGACCGGCGAGATCGAGCTGATCGCCGAGGAGTGCGAGCTCCTCGGTCCCACGAAGACCACGCCCTTCGAGATCGTCGATGACCTCGAGACCCGCGAGGACGTCCGCCTGAAGTACCGCTACCTGGACATGCGTCGCGCGCCGTTGACGAAGGCGATGGTGTTCCGGAGCGAGGTGACCCGCATCATCCGCGAGGTCTTCCACGGCGAGCGCTTCGTCGAGGTCGAGACGCCGCTGCTGATGAAGACGACGCCGGAGGGCGCGCGCGACTTCGTCGTCCCCTCGCGCCTCCAGCCCGGCAAGGTCTACGCCCTGCCGCAGTCGCCGCAGCTCTTCAAGCAGACGCTCATGGTCTGCGGCCTCGACCGCTACTTCCAGATCTGCAAGTGTCTTCGCGACGAGGATCTGCGCGCCGACCGGCAGCCCGAGTTCACCCAGCTCGACATGGAGATGTCCTTCGTCGAGCCGGACGACGTCTTCGCCGTCATCGAGAAGACGCTGCACCGGCTCTGGAACGAGCTCCTCGGCCGGAAGCTGCCCGAGACCTTTCCCCGGCTGACCTATCGGGAGGCGATGGATCGCTTCGGCATCGACAAGCCGGACACCCGCTTCGGGCTCGAGCTCCGGGACGTGTCCGAGATCGCCGCGGGCTGCGGCTTCAAGGTCTTCAGCGGGGCGGTCGAGCAGGGCGGCAGCGTCCGCTGCATCGTCGTCCCCGGCGGCGCCGAGCTCGGTCGCAAGAAGATCGACGCCCTCGAGGCGGTCGCGAAGAACTACGGCGCGAAGGGCCTCGCCTGGGTGAAGATCAACCCGGACGGCTTCCAGGGTCCGGTCGGCAAGTTCCTGAGCGAGGACGAGCTCCGCGCCATGATGGCGAAGGCGGGGGCCGCGACCGGCGACCTCATGCTCTTCGGCGCCGACCGGAACTCCGTCGTCTTCGCCGCGCTGGCCCAGGTGCGCCTGGCCCTCGGCCGCGAGCTCGACCTCATCGACAGGTCGCGCACCGACGTCCTCTGGGTCACCGACTTCCCGCTCTTCGAGTACGACGAGGAGGCGGGCCAGTGGTTCGCGATGCACCACATGTTCACCATGCCCTCGAGCGAGCTGCCGGCGTCGCCGGACGCGAGCATGGCCGAGGTGCACGGCAAGCTCTACGACCTGGTCGTGAACGGCAACGAGATGGGCTCGGGCTCGGTCCGGATCCACCTGCCCGAGATGCAGCGCAAGGTCTTCGAGCTCATCGGCATGGGCGAGGAGGAGGCCGACATGAAGTTCGGCTGGTTCCTCCGCGCCCTCGAGTACGGCGCCCCGCCGCACGGCGGCATCGCGCTTGGCCTCGACCGCCTGGTGATGGTCATGCTGGGCTACGACAACATCCGCGACGTGATCGCCTTCCCGAAGAACGCGAGCGGCGTCTGCCCCCTCACCGAGTCACCCTCGGAGCCCCTCGGCGACACCCTCGACGTCCTCGGCCTCCAGCTGAACCCGGCCTTCTTCAAGAAGGTCCAGGCCGAGGAGGAGTGAGGAGATGGGTGGCACCGAGATCGAGTTGCCGGACGACCCGAAGGCCGCGCTCGAGGTCCTGCGCAGGGCCTCGCGGGAGCGGGTGGTCGTCGTCTTCAAGAAGAGCCCGATCTGCCCGGTGAGCTTCCATGCCGAGGCGGAGTTCCGCGAATTCCTCTCCGCTTGCGAGGCGAGGGAGGGGCTCGCGGTCGTCGAGATCGACGTGATCGCGCGGCGGCCCCTGGCCCGCGGACTGACGAACGAGCTGGGCGTCCGCCACGAGTCGCCCCAGGCCCTCATCTTCCGGGCCGGCGAGCTGGCCTGGCAGGGCAGCCACGAGGCCCTGACGGTCGCGGCCTTCCGGACCCGGACGGCCTGAGAAAGGGCCCCGGAATCGGGCCGGGCCGGGCGACGCAAGTTCCGACCAGGACGGGACGAAGGGCCCGCCGGTCGCGTTGACTCGCCGGAATCGATCTGCTACAAATGCCCGCTTCATTTCGAAGGCCGGGGTCCGTCCATGCCCACTGGGGGCGGGACATCGGGGCCCCGCGCAGGCGAACGGCCGATGAGACACGAGGGAACGAGGGCGTGAGCGACGCGCAAGTCGATTCCAGCAAGATGGTTACGGTAACCCTTCCGGACGGCTCCAGCCGAACGGTGGCGGCCGGGACCTCCGTGCTCGACTTCGCCCGGAGCATCGGCTCGGGCCTCGCCAAGGCCACCGTCGGGGCCCGCCTGGACGGCGCCTCCGAGATCGTGGACCTCCGCAGCCCGATCTCCGGCGATTGCTCGATCGAGATCGTCACCGCCAACAGCGAGCCCGGGCTCGAGGTGATCCGGCACTCGGCCTCCCACGTCATGGCCGACGCGATCTGCCAGCTCTGGCCCGACGCCCGGCTCTCGATCGGCCCCTCGACGGCGGACGGCTTCTACTACGACATCGATCTCGGTCACAAGGTGACCGAGGACGACCTCGAGAAGATCGAGGCCAAGATGGCCGAGATCGTCGCCGCCGACACGCCCTTCGAACGCTGCGCGATCGAGCGCAAGGAGAGCCTCGACCGCTATCGCGAGGCCGGCGAGATCTACAAGGTCGAGCTCATCGAGGGCTTCGATCCCGAGGACGAGATCTCGGTCTACCGCCACGGCAACGGCGGCTTCGAGGACCTCTGCCGCGGTCCGCACGTGCCGAGCACGGGCTACATCAGGGCCTTCAAGCTCTTGAAGGTGGCGGGCGCCTACTGGCGCGGCGACGAGAACCGTCAGGTGCTGCAGCGCATCTACGGCACGGCCTTCAACTCGAAGAAGGAGCTCAACGAGCACCTCGAACGGATCGAGGAGGGCAAGCGTCGCGATCACCGCAAGCTGGGGAAGGAACTCGAGCTCTTCACCTTCCATCCGGCCGCGCCGGCGACGCCATTCTTCCTGCCGAAGGGCACGATCATCTACAACGAACTCCAGGACTTCATGCGCGAGAAGTACCGGGAGTACGGCTACGAAGAGGTCATCACGCCCCAGATCCTCGACGTGGATCTGTGGAAGCGCTCGGGTCACTGGGACAAGTACAGGGACAACATGTACTTCACCCACTTCGACAAGGCGGACTACGGCGTCAAGCCGATGAACTGCCCGACCCACGCATTGATCTTCGGTTCGAAGGGCCACAGCTATCGCGATCTTCCGCGGCGTATCGCCGACTTCGGTCGCCTGCATCGCTACGAGCGCTCCGGCGTCACCGCCGGCCTCACGCGCGTGCGGTCCTTCTGCCAGGACGACGGCCACATCTTCTGCCGCGAGGATCAGATCGGCGCGGAGATCTCGAAGGTCATCCAGCTCCTGCGCGAGGTCTACGACACCTTCGGCTTCAACGATGTGAAGGTCTACCTCTCGACCCGGCCCGAGATCAGCGTCGGCTCCGACGACGTCTGGGAGAAGGCCGAGAAGGGCCTCGCCGAGGCGCTCCGGGAGAACGGCCTCGAGTACACGGTCAACCCGGGCGACGGCGCCTTCTACGGCCCCAAGATCGACTTCATCGTGTTCGACGCCCTCCGCCGCGAGTGGCAGCTCGGCACCGTGCAGCTCGACTTCAACATGCCGGAGCGATTCGAACTCGAGTACACCAACGCCCAGGACGGCAAGTCGCAGCCGGTGATGATCCACCGGGCGATCCTGGGCTCGCTCGAGCGCTTCATCGGGATCGCGATCGAACACTTCGCCGGCAGCTTCCCGCTGTGGCTGTCGCCGGTCCACGTCCGGGTGATCAACATCTCGGAGACGCAGCTGCCCTACGCCGAGAAGGTCGTGGCGCGGCTGAAGGGCGAAGGCTTCCGGGTCGAGACCGACTTCGGCAACAGCCGGATCGGCGGCAAGATCCGCGAGGCCCGCAACATGCGGATTCCCTACATCGCCGTCATCGGAGACCGTGAGGTCGAGGACGGCACGCTCTCCCTTCGCCGCCGCGGCGGCGAGGACCTGGGAGCGAAGAGTCTGGACGATTTTTGCGCGATGATGCGAGCCGAGATCGCGGCCCGCAGCGCTGGTTAGCGAGGCACGAGGCCCCCGGGCCCTGCCCAAAGGAGAGTCGATGCTTTTGGAGGTGAATTCTTGAGGCGAGGAGACCGCCGAGCGCCGCCGCCGGAACCCCGGATGCGCATCAACCGTCAGATCCGGATCTCGCCCCTGCGCGTGATCGGTGCCGACGGAGAGCAGATCGGCGTCATCAGCCGAGACGAGGCGCTGGACATGGCCATGACCGCGGGGCTCGACCTGGTCGAGATCTCGCCCACGGCCTCGCCGCCGGTCTGCAAGCTGATGGACTACGGCCGTTACAAGTACGAGCTGAAGAAGAAGACCCAGAAGGCGAAGTCGCGGCAGCACACCATGCAGGTGAAGGAGATCCGCATTCGCCCGAAGACCGACAAGCACGACATTCAGACGAAGCTCAAGAGAGCTCGCGGCTTCCTCGAGGACGGTGACAAGGTTCAGTTCACCGTCATGTTCCGAGGCCGTGAGGTCACCCACCCCGAGATCCCGCTCGAGATCCTGCGCGGGATGGTCGAGTCGCTGGGTGACATCTGCAAGGTCGAGCGCCACCCCGCGATCGAGGGGCGGCGCATGACGATGATCGTGGCGCCCACGGGCGGTAAGTAGCTAGGCGCCGCGGGCGGCGACCTCGTGGGTCGTCGCCGGTCCCAAGAAAGGAAGAGAGATGCCCAAGATGAAGACGAACCGCTCGGCCAAGAAGCGGTTCAAGATCACCAAGACCGGCAAGGTCCGGCGCTACAAGGCCTTCAAGGGCCACATGCGTCAGACCAAGTCCGCCAAGCGCAAGCGCGCCATTCGACGCCCCGTCATCGCCTTCGAGGGTGATGCCCGGGTCGCGCGCATGATGCTCGGCAACTGAGCCGGCTCCGACCCCTTCCGGGGTCGAATCGTGGGTCCGCCGACGTGGTTGGACCCGGGAAGTTTGTGTCCTGAAACGACAAACCCGTGCATGAAGCGACCTGCTCGTGCCGGACCAGGAGAACGACAGACATGAGAGTCACGAACGCCGTACCGCGGCACAAGCGCAAGAAGCGCATCCAGAGAAGGGCGAAGGGCTTCGTCGGCGGACGCCGCAAGCTCCTGAAATCGACCAAGGAGACGATCCTCCGGGCCGACGCCTTCGCCTATCGCGATCGCAAGCAGAAGAAGCGCCAGTTCCGCCGCCTCTGGATCACCCGCATCAGCGCGGCCGCGCGCATCAACGACAGGAGCTACAGCCAGTTCATCAACGGCTTGCTGAAGGCCGAGGTGACCCTCGATCGCAAGCAGCTCGCGGAGATCGCGGTCTCGGATCCCCAGGGATTCGCCAGCCTCGTCGCCACCGCGAAGTCCGCTCTCTGATCGAACGAGACCAGGCATCGCCCGGCGCCCGGCGCCGGGTCACGACACGCCACACATCGTCGCGAGACACCGGACGCGGTCCAGGTCTCCCGGCATGTGTGGCGTGGTGATTCCCGGGCTTCTCCGCGCGGCCCGGCCGCAGCGATTCGAAGGAGTCGAATGAGCAGCATCGAGAATACGCGCGCGACCGCGCTTTCCGAACTCGAGGCCGTCGCCGACGCCCAGGCGCTCGAGCAGTGGCGGGTGCGCTACCTCGGCAAGAAGGGTCCGATCCAGGACCTCATGGGCCAGCTGAAGAACCTCTCGCCGGCCGAGAAGCCGGTCTTCGGGCAGGAGGTGAATCGCCTCAAGCAGGAGCTCGTCGCGGCGCACGCGGCGCGCAAGGACTCGCTCGGCAGCGCGCCGAAGCGGAAGGGCAGGGCCGAGGACCCGACCCTGCCGGGCCTTCCGCCGCGCATCGGAACCTATCACCCGATCAGCCGGATGATGAAGGAGATGCTCTCCTGCATGCAGTCGCTCGGCTTCGAGGTGGCCGAGGGACCGGAGATCGAGGACGAGTTCCACAACTTCAACGCCCTCAACATCCCGCCGGATCACCCCGCGCGCTCCGAGGGCGACAACTTCGACCTCGAGGGCAACCGGCTCCTGCGCAGCCAGACCTCGACCGTGCAGATCCGCGTCATGGAGAGCCGGCAGCCGCCGCTCCGGATCATCGCACCCGGCCGCGTCTACCGTCCCGATACCGTCGATGCGAGCCATCACTACATGTTCCACCAGATCGAGGGGCTCGCGGTCGATCGCGGACTCACGATGAAGGACCTGAAGGCGACGCTCATCCTCTTCTTCTCGGGGCTCTTCGGCGAGGATGTCGACATCCGCCTGCGCCCGAACTTCTTCCCCTTCACCGAACCGAGTGCCGAGGTAGACGTCCGCTGCGTCTTCTGCAAGGGCCGGGGTTGCTCGACCTGCCAGCAGAAGGGCTGGATCGAGATGGGCGGCTGCGGCATGGTCGACCCCAACGTGTTCAAGGCCGTCGGCTACGACCCCGAGGTCTACACCGGCTTCGCCTTCGGCATCGGGATCGAGCGAATGGCGATGCGCCGCTTCGGCATCCCGGACATCCGTCTCCTCACGGAGAACGACCTCCGGTTCCTGCGGCAGTTCGCCTGAATCCCCTCCCGCGAGATCGAGGCCAGCGAGAGCGATGAAAGCCACCTACAACTGGATCAGGGAATACGTGCCCGAGTTCCGCGGCGACGTGCGCGAGATGTGCGAGCGCTTCACGATGTCGGGCACCGAGGTCGAGTACTTCGAGGAACTCGAGGACGACTTCGTCATCGAGTTCGCCGTGACGTCCAATCGCGTCGATTGCCTCGGCGTGCTCGGTCTGGCGCGTGAGCTCGCAGCGGCGACGGGGCTGCCCTTCGTGCCGCCTCGGGTCGAGCTCGACGAGAGCGGCGATGCCGCCGGCGCGGTCTGCGCGGTCGGCATCGAGGATCTCGACCTCTGCTCGCGCTACACCGCCCGGGTCATCGAAGGCGTGAAGGTCGGTCCCTCGCCGGACTGGATGCGCGAGCGCCTCGAGGCGATCGGGTTGCGCCCGGTCAACAACATCGTCGATGCCACCAACTACGCCCTGTTCGAGACGAACCAGCCCTTCCACGCCTTCGATCTCGACCGCCTACAGGACGGCGCGATCGTGGTGCGCCGGGCCCGCAAGGGCGAGACCATCACCGCGTTGAACGACAAGGACTACGAACTCGACGAGAGCATGCTCGCGATCACCGACCCGAGCGGTCCGGTGGCGATCGCCGGCGTGATGGGCGGCGCGGCCACCGAGGTCGGCGATTCCACGACCCGAATCCTGCTGGAGACCGCCTGGTTCGAACCCCTGTCCATCCGGGCGACCTCGAAGAAGCTCGGCCTGGCCTCGGACAGCTCCTTCCGCTTCGAACGCGGCATCGACTGGGGCAACATCGACCGCGCCGCGGGACGCTGCGCCCAGCTCATCGTCCAGGTCGCGGGCGGCCGGAACCGTCGCGGACTCGTCGCCGCCCAGGGCGAGCCTCCGGTCGGTCGAGTCATCCACTTCCGGCATGCGCAGGTCGAGCGCATCACCGGCATCGACATCCCCCTCGATCGTTGCATCGAGATCCTCAGCGCGCTCGACTGCGCGACCGTGGTCGACGATCCGGCGCGGATCTCGGTCGTACCGCCGAGCTGGCGCGACGACCTCGAGCGCGAGATCGATCTGATCGAGGAGGTCATCCGCATCCACGGCCTCGAGGCGCTCCCGGTCGAGAGCGGCATGCGGGTGATGACGGTCCAGGAGGGGCGGCAGCGCAGGATCCAGGGCATCGTCAAGGATGTCTTCGTCGCCGCCGGCTTCCACGAGACCCTGACCACTTCCTTCCTGGCGGAAGAGGACGCAAAGGCCTGCTTCTTCGCGGGTACGGCGCCGCTCACCATCGCCAACGCGATGCGCAAGGACGAGAACGCCCTGCGTCAGAGCCTCCTTCACAGCCTCATGGCGGTGCGCAAGACCAATCAGGATCACGGCAACGAGGACGTCCGTCTGGTCGAGACTACGGTGGTCTATCTCGCCCACCCGGGCCAGATCATCCCGCAGCATCTGCCCATCGTCGGCGCTCTCGTCGATGGCAGCCTCCGCGAGGCCCGCGGCGTGGTCGAACGCCTGCTCGTCGCGCTCGGCATCGCCGATGCGGAGTTCGTCGCGGCCGACGAGGACGGCTCCGCGCAGCTGGACGGCGAGGCCGCACTGACCCTGCGCCTGTCCGGGGGCGCCGTCCTCGGACACCTCGGTCGCCCGCGGCGCGAGGTCGTGGAGCGCCACGACCTGAAGTCCGTTCCCGTCTACCTCGAGCTGCGTCTGGACCGCCTGGGCGAGGCCGCCGATCTCGAGCCGAAGTACCGACCGCTCTCGCGCTTCCCCGCAGTCGTCCGCGATCTCGCGGTCGTCGTCGAGGAGGACCTGCCCTGGGCCGAGATCGCGAGGCTGGTCGCTTCGCTCGAACTCGCCGACCTGGACTCCGTGGACTTCTTCGACGAGTACCGCGGCAAGCAGGTCGGAGCCGGCAAGAAGAGCCTCGCCTTCTCGCTCACCTACCGGAGCCGCGAGCGCACCCTGACCGGCGACGAGGTCGACGCCTCCCAGGCCCGCCTCGTCAGCGCTCTCTCCGACTCCTTCGGCGCCCAGATTCGCGCCTGAGGCGTCAGACCTGAAACCGCGGCCATCCGGCGATTCCGGGTCAGACGCAAGACCGCCGGTAAGCGGCGGCTTTGCGTCTGACGCCCTAGTGGCGGTCCTCGACGTCGTCGAAGGGGCGGGTCGAGTCGGTCTCGTTCTCGTTGGCATAGCGGCTCGATTCGAAGACCTCGACCCGGAAACCGGCTGCGACGAGAGCCTCGGCGGCGGCGGGCGCGTGCGCGCCGCCGACCAGCATGACCGCGCGGTCGAGTTCCTTCTCGGTCATGAGCGCCGCGAGATTCCGTCCTGCCGCGGCACCGCGAGCCGCGATGTTCTGCGCCATGCGCAGGTGCAGTTCGCGCATGCGGACCGCGATCTCGGCCCTGTCCTCCGCCGGGATGTCCCGGCGGCCGAGCGAGCGCCGGGCGCGGGCGAAGAGGTCGAAGTCCTCGAGATCCTGGGCCAAGAGCTCCGGGTCCTCGACGCCGACGACCTCGAGCCGCTCGCGGAAGACGAGCTGGAAGCGGATCGGCTGGAAGACCCCGTACTCGTCGAGTTCCCGGCGATCCCGCAGGCGCGGCCGGATGATCCGGTACTGGGTCGCGGTCTCGTCGTTCTCGACGATGGGGCCGAGGGGGAACTCGCAGCCCAGCAGCCGATAGCCCCGGCCGACCAGGTACTCGAGCAGCAACCTGTTGTCGCGCTGGACCTGGCGGAGCTGGGGCCGGACCCGCTGGAAGCCGGGAAAAGTCGAGTGGCGGTCCTTGATCAGGACGACCGTTCCCCGGCGCTCCTCGGCCTCCAGGCGCAGGCTGCGGCGACCGACGAGGTCAAAGGCCCGGTCGAGTGAAACGGCGGGGGGAATCTCGTCTATCTGAGAGGAGGCGCAGGCGCCGGCGAGCAGCACGAGGGCCGCGGCGAGGAGCCGGACCGGGTTTCCGCGACTGTGACCGTTGGGCTTTCGCATCGGAGGCGGGATTATACCCGCCCCGGGCCGTCGAGGGACGTCGGCGGCCGTCGGCATTTCACCCGCGCTGCATGCGGCCGGGGCCGATTGTTCGATAGAGTTTCGGGGGTCGTTCCGCTCTTCGCGGCGATCCCGGCCGTCGTTCCTTTGGAGAAGGACCGAGATCCTGCGCGCCATCCACCTGCTCGACCACTCGCTGCCGCAGTACTCCGGGTACAGCTTCCGGAGCCGGTACATCCTGCGCAGCCTGCAGCGGGCCGGCGTCGATCTGCGCGTCGTGACCTCGGCGCGGCACGGCGACGGAGGCGGTTCCGAGGAGGCGATCGACGGTATTCCGCACCTGCGGACGGCGAAGCCCGACGGCTTTCTGGATCGCCTTCAGCTGAAGATCCCCTTCTGGCGCGAGCGCGTCATGACCCGGGCGATCATCGATCGCCTCGAGGCCGCGGCGCGCGAGTTCCGGCCGCAGCTCATCCACGCGCACTCGCCTTTCTTCAACGGTCAGGCGGCCGTGAAGGTGGGGCGGAAGCTCGGCATCCCGGTGGTCTACGAGATCCGCGCCTTCTGGGAGGACGATGCCGTAGACAAGGGCAAGATCGCCGAGGACGGCTTCGTCTACCGGCAGGTGCGTCGCCTCGAGACCGAGGTCGTCCGCGCGGCCGATCGCGTGGTCTGCATCTGCGCGGGCCTGCGCGAGGACCTGATCGGCCGTGGGATACCGGAGAGCAAGATCACGGTGGTCAAGAACGGCGTCGAGGCGGAGACCTTCGAACCGCGTCCCCGCGATCCCGAGCTCGCCCGGAGCCTCGGCCTGGGCGACCGGCGGGTCCTCGGCTTCATCGGCAGCTTCTTCTACTACGAGGGCCTGCCCTTCCTGGTCGAGGCCGCGGCGGAACTCCGGAAGAAGCGCGACGACTTCGCGCTGCTGCTGATCGGCTCCGGCGAGGACCTCGAGCCCGTTCGCGCGGCCATCGCGCGCCTGGGCCTCGACGATCTCGTGAAGGCGCCCGGGCGCGTGCCGCACGATCGCATACAGGATTACTACGCGCTCATCGACGTCTTCTGCTATCCGCGGCATTCGAAGCGGCTCACCGAGAAGGTGACGCCCTTGAAGCCGCTCGAGGCGATGGCGATGGAGCGCGTCTGCCTCGGTTCGGACGTCGGCGGGATCCGCGAGCTCTTCGAGGAGTGCGGGGTCGGCCGGAGCTTCCGGGCCGGCGACCGGGACGACCTCGTTCGCCTCCTCGACGGGACCCTCGGTCGCGAGGCCTCGGACCTCGGGGATGAGGGGCGACGCGGCCGCCTGGCGGTCCTGGAACGAAGGCGCTGGGATTTCACCCTGGCGCCGGTCCTCGAGCTCTACGCCGGCATCCCCGGGGTCGAGGCCGAGGACCTCGAGATGCGGCCCGCCGGGGCGGGGCATTCCGGAACCGGATGATTTAAAGAGTGTTTGCTTGTGTAATTCGGGCGATATAGACTTGGGACCTCCCAAGCGCCCGATTCGAGCCTGATTCAGCGAGCCCAAAGACCATGGCCGGTGTAGCCAATCTCCTTCGTGCGGGCATGTCCGTTCTGACCCGTCCCCAGAAGGCCGGGAACAGCCCGCTCCATCTCCAGATCGAGCCCTCGACCTTCTGCAACCTGAAGTGCGGCTTCTGCGTCCGCGAGAAGAACGTCTTCACGCCCAAGCACATGCCCTTCGAGCGCTTCAAGGAGGTCTTCGACCAGGCCAAGCCGATGCGCGTCACCTTCGCCGGCGACGGCGAGCCCACGCTCTGCCCCGATCTCTTCCGGATGATCCGGTACGCGACCGACCAGGGCGCCAAGACCATCGTGACCTCGAACGGCACCCGCGGCCTCGACGTCGTGGACGAGATCCTCGACTCCGGCCTCTCGGCCCTGCGCATCTCGATCGACGCCGCCACCGCGAAGACCTACATCGCGATGCGCCTGGCCGATTTCCACGACACCATCATCGAGGGGATCAAGAAGCTCCAGCAGGCCAAGAAGGAGCGCGGTCAGAGCCATCCCGACGTGGGTTTCGAGTACGTGCTCGGCCGCGACAACTTCCACGAGATGCAGGACGTCGTGACCCTGGCCGCCGATCTCGGCCTCTGCCGGGTCAACTTCAGGCCGCTCAATCTCGTCGGCATCGAGGAGCGCGAGGAGGAGCTGGTCGGCGGGATCACCAAGGAAGAGTACAAGGCGGCCCTCGAGGCGACCTCGAGCCACGCCGCGAGCCTGGGCATCCCGACCAACCTGGGCGAGATCCTGAGTCTCCTGCCCTTCTACGAGGAGCGCTATCGGGAGGACTTCAATCCCGAGCAGAAGAGCCCCGACTGCATCTACCCCTGGGTCCAGGTCTACGTGGCGATCGACGGCAAGGTGACCCCCTGCTGCGCCCTGCAGATGGACGAGAAGGTGGACTTCGGCAACATCTTCCGCGACGGCTTCGACCGGGTCTGGAACGGTGATCGCTACCAGAAGCTCCGGGAGCAGATGAAGTCCCACAGCGCGCCCTACAAGAGCTGCATCACCTGCGAGGGGCGGAGCCTCGGCAAGGTCACCGATCTGGCCTTCCGGACCCCCGGATTCCTCAAGAAGGCCCGCTGAGAGCCGGTTGCCGGCGGTCGGAGCCTCCCTCGGCCCGAATTCGGCAAGCCCCCCGCTCCGGGCTCTTCGCCGGGGGGCCGGCTTGTTAACATGGGCCCTCACCGAGGAGCATCCATGAGTCGACCGATCATCGGCGTGTCGTCACGCAAGATCTACTACACCCATAACGACCGGCCCTATCCGCGCTTCGGCGTGTCGATGCACTACGTCCAGGCGGTCGAGGCCGCCGGCGGGGCGCCGCTGATGCTGCCGCTCAGCCAGAGCGCCGACGTCCTGAAGCAGCTGCTTTCGATCTGCGACGGCCTCCTCCTGACCGGCGGTTTCGACCTCGATCCGTCCTGGTACGGTGAGGAGCCGCACCGCCGGATCGCCCAGATCAACCCGCTCCGCGACATCACCGAGATGATCCTGACCAAGGACGCCCTCGAGCGCGACATGCCGATCTTCGGCATCTGCCGCGGGATGCAGGTCCTGAACGTCGCGGCCGGCGGCAACCTCTACCAGGACGTCGAGAGCCAGGTCGAGGGCGAGGTGCTCCTGCACTTCCAGAAGCTGACCGAGGAGTTCCCCTCCCACAGCATCACGATCGAGAAGGACAGCTGGCTGCATCACGTGACCAGCGCCGAGAAGGTCCGGGTCAACAGCTACCACCACCAGGCGGTGAAGGACGTCGCGCCGGGCTTCCGGGTCACCGCGAAGGCGACCGACGGAATCGTCGAGGCGATGTCGAGCGACCGCCATTTCTTCGCTCACGGCGTCCAGTGGCATCCCGAACTCACCTACACCAATCTCGACTTCAACCTCGCGATGTTCCGCTCGCACGTCGAGGCGGCCGGGCACTATCGCGTTCGCCGCGGTCAGACCGTCGGTTGAAAGGCCCCGGGACCCCCTTCATAATCCGAGGCGGCGGCAGAGGCTCGTCTCTCCGCCAGGAACGAACCTCCGTCCAGGGATGAGATGTCGATGGCGAAGCCGGCCGATACGATGGAGAAGCTCGTCTCGTTGTGCAAACGACGAGGTTTCATCTTCCCCAGCAGCGAGATCTACGGCGGCCTGAAGTCCTGCTGGGACTACGGTCCGCTGGGCGTCGAGCTGAAGCGCAACGTGAAGGAAGCCTGGTGGAGCCGCATGGTCCGTCTCCGCCGCGACGTGGTGGGCCTGGACGCCAGCATCCTGATGCACCCCAAGGTCTGGGAGACCAGCGGCCACGTCTCGGGCTTCAACGACCCCCTCGTGGACTGCAAGAAGTGCAAGGCGCGTTTCCGCGCCGACACGATCGACCAGCAGGTCTGCCCCGAGAAGCCCTCGAAGCGCCCCGGCGAATGCGACGGCGAGCTCACCGAGCCGAGGCAGTTCAACCTCATGTTCAAGACGAACATGGGACCGGTCGAGAGCAGCGATTCGATCGTCTACCTGCGTCCGGAGACCGCTCAGGGCATCTTCGTCAACTTCAAGAACGTGGTCGACACCTCGCGCGTCCGGCCGCCCTTCGGCATCGCGCAGCAGGGCAAGTCCTTCCGCAACGAGATCGTCACCGAGAACTTCATCTTCCGCAGCCGCGAATTCGAGCAGATGGAGATGGAGTTCTTCGTGCCTCCGGCCGAGGCGCCGACCTGGTATACCTACTGGCGCGACTCCCGCTTCAAGTGGTTCACCGACCTGGGCGTGAATCCGGCCAAGCTGCGCCTGCGCGAGCATGACGGCGACGAGCTGGCGCACTACTCCGCGGCCTGCGCCGACGTCGAGTACGAGTTCCCCTTCGGCTGGAAGGAGCTCGAGGGCATCGCGAACCGCACCGACTTCGACCTCAAGCGTCACGCCGAGGCCACCGGGCGCGATCTGATGTTCTTCGACGACCAGTCGAAGGAGCGTTACTTTCCCTACGTCATCGAGCCGGCGCTGGGCGTCGATCGCGCGGTCCTCACCTTCCTGGTCGATGGCTACGACGAGGAGAAGCTCGAGGACGGCGACGTCCGTACCGTCCTTCATCTGCATCCGGCCCTCGCGCCGATCAAGTGCGGCATCTTCCCGCTGGTGAAGAAGGAGGGCCTGCCGGAGATCGCCGAGAAGCTCGAGGACGAGCTGAAGCGGCACTTCGCGGTCTTCTACGATCAGAGCGGCGCCATCGGCCGGCGCTACCGCCGCCAGGACGAGATCGGCACGCCTTACGGCATCACGATCGACTTCGACACCAAGACCGATCAGACCGTCACCATCCGCGAGCGCGACTCGATGAGCCAGGAGCGGATTCACATCGACAAGGTGCTCGACTTCCTCCGCGAGAAGATCGAGTTCTGAATCGAGCGCCCAGCGGAATCGAACGACGAGGCGCGAGGACCCGGTCCTCGCGCTTCTTTCTTGGTGTCGAGACTGCCCGGCGGAACGAATCGGCGTGACGGTCGCCGCCGAACAGGAGCGCCGGCCAGACAGGCCGGCTCTCGATGCCTCCAGGACGGAAGAGGGCCGCTCAGGGGGCAGAGTGAGGAATGCCGCTCTGAGAGAGGAATGCCGCTCTGAGAGAGGAATGCCGCTCTGAGAGAGGAATGC
>JBFIHP010000009.1:0-16506 GCA_041601735.1 Planctomycetota bacterium
AATGCGGCGGAATGTGCCTGGCACCGTATGGGGGGGATGCTGGACGGGCGGTGCCACCCGCGTCGCTTGCGGGGGGAAGGGGGCCTTCATAGGCTCGGCGGCAGGGAATCCTCGAAGACCAAGGGAGCTGGCCGCGCCGCATGCGACTGATCCTCGAATTCGCGCGCCGGTATCCGGGCTCGAGCCTCGTCGTCCTCGCCGCCCTGATCGTGATCGGGCTCATCGAGGGCCTGAGCCTCTCGACCCTCGAGCCCGCCCTCGAGGCGATCCGGTCGGCCCGGGAGCCCGGCGCCGAGCTGTCCTCCGACGGCTCCTTCATCATCGACTTCATCCGGGGGCTGGGCCTCGATCCGACCCTGGGCGCGCTGCTCTCCCTTCTGGTCATCGGCTTCGTGTTGAAGAGCGGCATGCTGCTGCTCACGAACCTCAAGATCGGCTACACCGTCGCGCAGGTCGGCACCGACCTGCGGCTCGGTCTGCTTCGTGCGCTGCTCGGGGCGCGCTGGGAGTACTACACGCGGCAGCCGATCGGCAAGCTCGCCAACGCGATGTCGATCGAAGCCGATCGCTCGTCCAAGGCCTATCTCCACGGCGCGACCGTCGTCACCACGATCATCCAGATCCTCGTCTACATCGGCCTGGCCCTGGCGATCGACTGGCGCGCCACGGTCGCCTACACGACCGGCGCCCTCGTCCTGGCCTTCGCGCTCGCGCCCTTCATCGCGATGACCAAGCGCGCCGGCGTTCACCAGACCCGCCTCTTGAAGAACCTGGTCTCGGTGATGACCGACTTCCTGCAGTCGGTGAAGCCGCTCAAGGCCATGTCGCAGGAGCGGCGCGCCGACACGGTGCTCGAGACCGAGACCCGCGAACTCAACGACGCCCTGCGGATGGAGGTCTTCAGCAAGGAGGCCTTGAAGGCCATCCAGGTGCCGACCTCGATGGCGCTGATCGCGGTCGGCGTCTGGGTGGGGCTCGAGCTCTGGAACATGGAGTTCGAGGCGGTGGGCACGCTGATCATCCTGCTCGCGCGGATGTTCAGCGCCATCGGCAAGGCCCAGCAGACGCATCAGAAGCTGGTGACCTGCGAGGCCTCGTTCTGGTCGCTCCAGGAGACGATGCAGGACGCGCTCTCGCATGTCGAGGTCCTGCGCGGCGAGCGCGAGGGTCACCTGCGCGACGCGATCCGCTTCGAGGACGTCCGTTTCGCCTACGGCGAGACCGAGGTCCTGCGCGGCATCGACCTCGAGATCAGGCGCGGGGAACTCACCGCGCTCATCGGCTTCTCCGGCGCCGGCAAGACCACCATCATCGATCTCGTCACCGGTCTTCTCCGCGCCAGCTCGGGCAGGGTCAGTCTCGACGGGATCGACATGAACGAGATCGACGTGAAGGGCTGGCGGAGCCGGATCGGCTACGTCCCCCAGGAGAACCTGCTCCTGCACGACTCGATCTTCAACAACGTCACCCTCGGCGAGGAGGGCCTCGGCGAGGCCGAGGTGCGGCGCGCGCTCGAGCAGGCCGGCGCCTGGGACTTCGTGGCGAAGATCGAGGGCGGCATGATGGCCACCGTCGGCGAACGGGGGGCGAAGCTCTCGGGCGGTCAACGCCAGCGCATCATGATCGCGCGCGCCCTGGTGCATCAGCCCGAGCTCCTCCTGCTCGACGAGGCGACGAGCGCCCTCGATCCGAAGTCCGAGGCCGCGATCTGCGCGACGATGCGCGAGTTCCGCGGCAAGCTCACGATCCTCGCGATCTCGCATCAGCCCGCCATCACCGAGGTCGCCGACCGGGTCTACCGGGTCGCCGAGGGTCGGGCGACCCTCGACGAGCGCTACTCTTGAGACCTCTCGCCGCCGACCGGCCGCCTCGCGACAGGTACGCCGGTCCGACCGGCCGGCATTCCGTGTCACGGCCTCCCGATGCCGCTCCGGGGAGCCCGGCAAGCCGCCCCCTCTGAGCGACGCTCCCGCCTCGCGCCCCGCGCTCGGTCGTGCGAGATCCGCGCTCCCCGGGCTTCGCCGCCCCTTCCCGCCGCGCTCGCCAAACGGTGGTAGAATGCGCGCCGCTTCCAGGGAGATGGACGGTCCATGAGCATCGAGCAGATCTGGGTTCTCTGCGTCCTCGGCGGCACCTTCGTGCTGCTGGTGGGGGAATTCCTGCCGCCCGGTATCACCGGACTCTGCTGCATCGCCGGCCTCCTCCTCGGCAATGCCCTCCTGGGCACCGAGGTCGTGCCCGCCTCGCTCGCCTTCTCGGGCCTCATCAATCCCGCGGTGCTGGCCGTGGCCGGGATGTTCGTGATCTCCGCCGGCGTCCAGCGGACCGGCGCGGTCGGCCTGATCTCGAACCGCTTCCTCGCCGAGGGTCGCTCGCCGGCGCGCAGCGTCCTCCTGCTCCTGCTCTTCGTCATGGTCGCGTCGGCCTTCATGAACAACACCCCGCTCGTGTTGATCTTCATGCCGGTCATGCTCGGCATCGCGGCCAGGGCCAAGAAGGCGCCGAGCAAGCTCCTCATCCCGCTGAGCTTCGTGTCGATCCTCGGCGGACTCTGCACCAAGGTCGGCACCTCGACCAACATCGTCGTCTCGGCCACGGTCGAGGATCGCATCACGCTCTCGATGTTCGATTTCCTGCCGATGGGCATCATCCTGGCGCTGACGGGGCTCGCGGTGATCCTCGTCTTCGGCGAGCGCCTCCTGCCCGAGCGCGCCTCGCTCGGCCTCGGCTCGAGCACCGGCCCGGCCCCCGAGTACATGACCGAGGTCCATGTCGTGGAGGACTCGCGTCACGTCGGCCGAACGATCGCCGAGGTCTTTCCGCCTCGGGGCCGCCAGATGCGCGTCCTGCAGCTCGTGCGCGACGACGTCATCCACGCCGCCACGGCGACGACCGTGCTCGAGGCCGGCGACTTCCTCCTCATCAAGGGCGACCCCAGCGCCATCGTCGAGGTGATGCGGCGCGAGGGCGAGGGGATCGTCGCACCGATGAAGAACGCTCCCGAGAGCGACACCGCCCGGCGCGTCGCCGTGAGCATCGCGGAGGTCGTCGTGAAGCCGGGTTCGCGCTGGGTCGATCAACGGGTCATGGACGTCGGCTTCCACGAACGCTACGGGCTCGGCGTCATCGCCGTCCAGCGCCACGGCTCGCACCTGCGGGCGAAGGTCGAGGAGCTGCGTCTGCGCCCCGGGGACACCCTGCTGGTCCAGGGGCCGGTCGAGAGCCTCCGGAATCTCAAGTTCTCGGATGCCTTCCTGCTGATCGAGGGCGTCGAGTCGACCATCGCGCACACCCACCGGGCGCCGGTGGCCGTCATGGCGATCGCCGTCTTCGTCGTCTTCGCCGTGATGGCGCCCGCCCACGTTCACGTCTCGGCGCTCATCGCCGCGCTGATCATGGTGATCGGGCGCTGCATGACGGCCAATCAGGCCTATTCCTCGCTGGACTGGGACGTGCTCTTTCTCCTGGGCGGGACGATCGCGCTCGGTTCGGCC
Organism: Planctomycetota bacterium; assembly: GCA_041601735.1. Lineage (GTDB taxonomy): Bacteria > Planctomycetota > DRQF01 > JACKGY01. Next base: position 3,495 of record JBFIHP010000009.1, read on the forward strand.
GCCGAAAGCACGGGCCTGGCGCAGATGGCGGCCGAGCACCTCGTGGCGGTCTGCGGGCCCCTGGGCGAGCGCTTCGCGATCGCCGGGATCGTCACCTTCACCGCTCTCATAACCCAGTTCCTGTCCAACAACGCGGCCGCGGCCGTGATGACCCCCCTGGCCTACGAGGCCGGTCTCGCCTTCGCCGGGCGCGGCGGCAACCCGGTCGAGCCCCAGGATGCCCTGCCCTTCGTGATGGCGGTCGCCTTCGGGGCCAGCTGCTGCTTCCTCACCCCGATCGGCTACAGCACGAATCTCCTGGTCTACGGCCCCGGCGGCTATCGATTCGTCGATTTCATCCGCCTCGGTCTGCCCCTGACCCTGCTCTTCATCGTGCTCTCGACGATCTTCCTGCCGATCCTCTACTGAGCCCCTGCCCCTACGAAGGAGGGCTTCCCTGGGGTATCCTCGGGGCGACGCCCGGGTCTCCCGCAGGGGGGGAGCCGGGCCCGGGCCGAGGAAGATCGCAGATTTTGCGACGAGGCCGCTCCCGAGAGACCACCCAAGCTCATGGCCGGACCTGACGTCGACGACAAGCTGCTGATTCGCGTGATCGCCGGCGATCAGGGGGCCTTCCGCATCCTGGTCGAGCGCTACGACCGCCTGGTATCGGCCCTCCTGGTCGATCGGGTGGGACAGCGCGAGGAGCTGAACGACCTCCGGCAGGAGGTCTTCTTCCGGGTCTACAAGGGCCTCGACCGGCTGCGGGAGCACACGAAATTCAATTCCTGGCTGCGCGGCATCTGCCGCAACGTCGTGAGGGAGTTCTGGGCGGCGCGGGCCAAGCGCCACGGCGCCCTGGACGAGACCGTGGAGCCGGCCGCCCCGGAGGGCGAGGACGGCGAGAAGGAATCGATCGAGTTCGCGATGCGGAAGGGCCTCTCCGTCCTTCCGGCTCGCTACCGCGAGATCCTGCGCATGCGCTACTTCGCCAAGATGAGCTACGAGGAGATCGCCGAGACTCTCGGTCTCTCCTTCATGGCCGTGGACGCGCTCATGCGACGGGCCAAGACCCGGCTCAAGGAAGTGGTGCTGCCCATTCTCGAAGGTGAGAACCTGAAGTGAACGACGAGTCCGGCAACATCGAGAAACTCCTCGAGCGCTACGCTCTCGGCGAGCTGTCCGGCGAGGACCGTCGCCTGGTCGAGCAATACCTCACGAGTCCCGGCGAGGACGCGGCCCGAGCCCGTCAGGATCTCCGTTTCGAGCAGACCCTCCTGCGAGCCCTTTCGGCCGAGGTGCCCTCGCATGACGTCGCCGGCGCCGTGCTGGACCGGGTCTTCCGGCGCCCCGAACTCGAGCATCGCCGCCGCTATCGGCCCGACCTCGCCGCGACGATCCTGCATCAGGCACGGGAGGAGGGACGAATCGGTCCGCCCCGCCAGCGCCTCCTGACCCCGCGAGTGCGGCGCTTCGCCGGCATCGCCGCCGGCATCGGCTTCCTGGCCTTCCTGCTCTGGAGCACCACCATCGATCCCCAGCGGCAGCGCCGCGACCAGGGCCGGACCTATGCCGACGTCGATCTCGGTCTCGTCGGCGACGTCGCGGTCATGCCCTGCGCGGTCGATGCCGTCTTCACCGGCATCCCCGAGGCGCCGCGCGGCAAGATCGGCCGCCCGCTCAGGGTGGGCGACGAGATCACGACCGACGCCGAAGAGATCGCCGTCCTCCGGGTCGACGAGGGTCAGGGTCGGGTCGCGCTCCTGCCGCTCAGTCGCGTGCGAATCGTCCGCAGCGGACCGGGCAGCCCGCTCACCCTGCGGGTGCTCGAAGGAGGCTTCCACTACGATTTCTCCGGTCTCTCGGGCTCGGTTCCGGTCGAGACCGACAAGGGCCACCGCGGCAAGATCCAGGGCAAGGGCGAGATGATGATCGCCACGCGCTCGCTCGGCACCGCGCAGCCGGCGCTCGAGAGCTCGCTCGGTCAGATCATCCTGGTGCGGGTTGACGGCAAGAGCTGGGCCCAGTTCGAGAGCCCCGAAGGCGCCGTGCGGATCTCGCGCGGCCAGCTCGGCATCGTCGGCCCCGAGAGCGCCATGGCGGTCTCGGAGAGTTCGCTCGCCGACATCGCGCCGAATCTGAGCGCGCTCTGGAAGGTCGATAGCTTCCTGCCGGGCGCCGCCGAGCCGGCGATGGAACTGCCGGGCGCCAGCCTCAGCCGGGCCGACCTCGTGAGCGAGGCCCTCCGGGTCTACAAGTACGACCTCATCGAGCTGCTCGCGGTGAGCTTCGTGGTCGATACCGAACTCGATCGCCTCGGCGTCAGTCCGAGCCAGACCGACAACCTCGACGCCTCGAACTTCGTCCGCAACGACGAGTTGATGCAGGTGCTACCCCTGCGCGCCGAGGACGCCGTCCAGGCTCGCTGCCGTCAGATCGCCGGCCTTCTCGCCATCGATCGCGAACGGCAGCGCCGCAAGGGCGGCGAGCTGCGCAGCGAGCCGGTCGCTCTGGTGAGGCAGCGCCTCTGGCCGCAGCTCGCGCGCGGTCTGAGCGTGCGCCGCGGCGGCGACGACGAGACGATCGCCTTCGAATTCGGCTACCGCGGCAAGACCATGACGGTCGAACGCGCGGTCGCCTGGGCGAAGCTGCGCCAGTTCATGCGGGTCAGCGAGATGGACCGCCTCATGCGGCACCAGTCCGAGAAGAGCCTCCTCAGCGTCTGGCTGGAGAAGCGCGGCGAGCGCTGGCACGACGAGGCTCCGACCTTCCCGCCGCAGTTCGTCGCGATGGCGCAGATGACGGGCCTGAGCCGCGTCATGCTGGAGGATTCGATCCGTATCGCGCAGCTGATCCAGAGCGTCGTTCAACCGCCGTCCAGGCCCGAGATCGAGCGCTTCATGCGCGAGAACGTCAGCAAGCGCCGCCCCCTGGTCTTCGATCACTGGTTCTTCCCGACCACCGATCCCTTCCGCGGCTACGAACTCGACCGGGGCCGGGCGGAGACCGCTCGGGCCGACGCGGTCCGGCTCGTGGCCGAGCTGCGCGCCGGCAAGACCCCCGAGGTCGTGCCCGCGGCTCCGCGCTTCCAGGGCAGCATCTGGAAGAACGGCATCGCCGGCGGCCCCAGGCCCTGGTGGAACGAGGTCTTCGGGCGTGATTTCGGTCTGGCGGTCTCGAACCTGGCCTCCGGGCAGGTCTCCGAACCGATCAGGAGCCCCGAGGGCTGGCACGTCGTCCGGCTTCTTCAGGAGGGTCCCGAGCAGAGCGACCCTCGCGCGCACCGGAGCTACGCGATCCAGCTCTATCGCCACGAGATGGCGCGGCGCATCTTCGACGGTATCGTCGCCAAGGAATCGAAGCGCCTCGTCGAGCCGGTCAACCTGTTGCGCTGACCCTCGCCGTCCGGCGGTCCGCTCGCCGACCGGTTTCGAGATCCGACGATCCGCGCTAGACTGGGGCGACGTCATCAGGGGGTGCGGGGTCCGATGCTCAGGCCGATCTTCCTCTTCAGCTACCTCGTCAGCGGTTGGATCGCGGCGACCCTCTGCTTTCGCCTGCGCATCGAGGGATGCGGCCGGAAGCTCGGCGGTCCGGCCCTGGTCCTCGGCAAGCACGCGAGCTACTGGGACATCCCCATGCTGGCTCGAGGCCTGCGCTGCAACTTCCGCGGTGTCTACCCCTGGTACGAGATGGCCAGCTTTCACGGCTACCCCCTGCTCGGCCGGCTCATCTGGTTCCTGCGTCTGAACGGCGGCTTCCCGGTGATGCGTCCGAAGGACCTCATCCGACTGAAGCGCGGCGGCATCAGCGACAAGGCCGAGCTGCGCGCGATCATGCAGCGCGTGAACGAGGAGGCGGCGGCGACGAGGCGGCGTATCCTCGAGAAGGGCGATGCCGTCTGCTTCTTCCCGGAGGGACCGCGCGATGCCGAGAGGGTCCTGCCGCTCAGGTCCTTCCACGAGCTCGAGGAAGCTCAGTCCTTCGCGGCCGAGACGGGTCGCCCCGTCGTCTTCCTGCCGATCCTCCCCTGCTACGGAACGAAGCCCCGCTCGTTTCTCAGGCGCCGCAAGGTGATCCTGAAGGTGCTCGATCCGCTCGCGACCGACGGCCGTTCGGCGACCGAGATCCTGGCCGAGGCCCAGGCGCGCTTCGAGGGCGCCTGGCTCGCGCCGGCGGAGGTCGACGAGGCCTTCTGATCAGCTCGCGGCCCCGGGCTCCAGTCGTAGACGGATGAAGTTCTCGACCGCCTCCCGCCGCAGACCGGGGATCTCCAGCTGGATGATGTGGCGACAGATCTCGTCGATCGCGCCGAGCACGGCGACGTCGTCTCCGGAGGCGGCGATGATGCGCACGAAGGCGCGGTCCAGAAGGTCGGAGAAGCCGAGGCGGCGACGGAGGAGGCGCAGGACGCCCTGATCGTCGCGGCGCTCTCGCTCCGGGAAGGGTCGGGCGGCCAGGATTCCGAGATTCTGACCGAGCTGGTGGATGCAGGCGACGGCGGTTCGCGGGTCGTTGACGCCCGGCGAGAGCGCGCGGAGCGCGATCTCCACGAACTGATCGATGTTGAAGTCGATGTCCTGCACGCTCGTCCGCTGCGAGCCGAAGGCGAAGGCCGATTCCAGGCGACCGGCGAGATCGGCCTCGAGGGCCACCTTGCCGCGGCAATCCACGATCGGCATGCCGGCAAGCACGAAGTCGCCGGGAGAGACGAGGAGCTCGAGCTTCAGCTCGGCGCTCCTGGCGAGCTCGACGAGCCTGCCCTCGTCAACCACCCGCAGATAACCGCCGCGCGGCGAACGCAGCGTGACCCGGCGGTCGTCGGGGAGCGCACCGGTCTCGACCATCCTCGGCGCGGGCTCCGCGACTCCGGTCCCAGGAGGGAAGAGACGATCGATCTGCTCGCGGAACTCGCGGCTGACCGCCGCGAGGACCTCGTTCACGTGAATCGAGGTCGAGACGTTGTGGATGAAGTAGACCAGCATGACGATCGAGACGACGCCGAAGTTGATCGCCATGGCCACGCTCAGGTGAGGCAGCCGGTCCGCGCTTCGCGGGCTTTCCGCCCCGTAGAGAACGAGGACGCAGTAGAGGAAGGTTCCCGTGAAGCTGCCGAGCGAGGTCTGGGTGCCGCGATCGCGCATGAAGCCGCGGATGAGCCGGGGTCCGAACTGCGAACTCGCGATGGTGAGCGTCACGATCGTGAGCGAGAAGACCAGCGCCGTCATCGTGATGAGCGATCCCGCCAGGGTCGAGAGGATCAGGCGCGCGGAGTCGATCGAACCGACGCCGATGCCGGGGATCGCCGCGATGACGTCCTCCGGCAGCGAACGATCGAGGGCCAGCATCGCCTGCGCCACGAGGATGGCCCCGGCGAGGAAGAGGGTCGGGACGAACCAGTAGCTGCCGCGCAACCGATCATAGCGGTCCATGACGCTCGTCGTCTGCTCCTTCATCGGTCATCCTCCGATCCCCCGCTCTCGGCCAGCAGTTCCTCCACCTGGGCCAGAGTCGGGACCGGCGCCGCACAGACGCGATCGCGGCAGACGTAGACGAGCGGCGCGCCATCGGGGCCGGCCGCCTTGCCGGCCACCAGGGGCAGGATGTCCTCGAGTTCCTTCGCGAGCGCGGGAGAGAGCGTGAGCAGGATCGCGTCGCCGAGGAAACGTCGGCGCAGGGCGGTGCCGAGCTCTCGGAAGTCCGCGCGCTCGGGGGCGCCGATGAGGACGATCTGGATCGACCCCTCGTGTCTGGCCTTGAGCGCGCGCTGGAGCGTGGGGAAGCCCGAGGGGTAGGCGGCCATCTCGGCGCCGAAGACGCGCAGCGCCGAGTCGGCCAGTTCGATCCACGTCGACTCGCCGGTCAGGGCGTGAACGCGCAGCATCACCAGCGTTGCGATACCGTTGCCCGAGGGTTGGGCGCCGTCGAAGGCTTCGCTCGTCCTGATCACGAGATCGTCCGTCGCCAGGGAATCGAAGAAGGCCCCGGAGCCTTCGTCATGGAAACGGCGGATCGCCTCGGCCTCGCGGAGTGCGCGCTCGAGGGCGCGCCGGTCGCCGGTCGCTTCGAAGAGATCCAGCAGACCCTGAGCGAGGTAGGCGTGGTCCTCGAGCGTCGCCGGGTGGGCGGCCTCGCCGGCCACGAAGCGGCGCAGGAGGCGGCCCTCTTCATCCCTCAGTTCACGATCGACGAAGTCGGCGGCCTCCCGGGCGGCGCCGACGAGATCGGGGCGCCCCAGGGCGCGACCGGCTCGGGCCAGCGCGCCGATCGTGAGGCCGTTCCAGGCCGTGATGATCTTGTCGTCGCGATGGGGTTGCGGCCGCATCGACCGGATCGCGAAGAGCTTCGCCCGGGCGCTGCGCCAGTGCGCCATCAGGGTTTCGGTCGTCATGCCGAGGCGCTCCGCGCTCTCGGCGAAGGGATGGGCGACGATCAGGACGTTGGCCTGCTCCAGGCCCTGGAGTTCGTCCTGGTTGCCTTCGGCGCGGATGTCGAAGCGGTCGAGCACGACCTTCAGCTCGTCACCCGATAGTGCCTCCTCGATCTCGGTCTTCATCCAGACGTAGGTGGCGCCCTCGACGTGATCGGTGTCGGCGTCGAAGGCCGCGTAGAAGCCGCCCCCGGGCGCGCGGAAGTCGCGCAGCAGGCAGGTCGCGATGTCGGCGGCCATCTCGAGCGCGCGCGGTTCGTCGCATGTCTGGCCGAGCTCGACGGCGACCTGCAGCGCCTGGGCCTGGTCGTAGAGCATCTTCTCGAAGTGCGGGACGCGCCAGCCGACGTCGATCGCATAGCGATGCAGACCGCCGCCGAGGTGGTCGTGGATGCCGCCGTGGGCCATCCCCTCGAGGGTCTTCCGGACCATGCCCGGCGCGCGTTCGTCGGCGGCGCGCAGCAGGAAGAGCAGGGTGGGAACGCGCGGGAACTTCGGCGCCCCGCCGAAGCCGCCCCCCGTCTCGTCGAAGGACGCGACGAGGTCGGCCACCGCGCGATCCTCGAGAACGCGGGGTGGCAGGTCCTCGGCCACGGGGCGCAGCTGCATGCGCTTCAGGTAGGCGAGCAGTTCGGCGGCGATCTTCTCGATCCGCGCCGGGTCGGCCTGCCACTGCTTGCGGACCTCGGTCGCCAGATTCAGCGTGGTCTCCCGCGGTAGATAGGTCGCGGCCCAGAAGGGGCTGCGGTCGGGGAGGAGGAGGATCGTCGCGGGCCAGCCGCCCCGGCCGTGGAGAGACTGCACGACCTTCATGTAGACCGCATCGACGTCCGGGCGCTCCTCGCGATCGAGCTTCACGCAGACGAAGGCGGCATTCAGCGCGGCGGCCACCTCCTCGTCCTCGAAGCTCTCGCGTCGCATCACGTGGCACCAGTGGCAGGTGGAATAACCGATGGAGAGGAAGACCGGGACCCCGCGGCGTTTCGCCTCGGCGAAGGCCTCGTCGCACCAGGGCCACCAGTCAACCGGGTTGTGCGCGTGCTGGAGAAGGTAGGGACTCTTCTCCTTCGCGAGGCGGTTCGCGGGTCGGCTCGTCGGTTCCTGCGCCGAGAGCGGGGCGAGCATCAGGATCAGGACGAGGGCGATGCGGCGAACGGGCATGGCGGGCTCCTCTTCGGTCGCTCCCGATCCTACACCCCCGAGCGACCGGCGTGCGCGATCGCCGGGAAAGTGGCGACCGGTCGCCGCGGTCGCAGGAGCGCCGCTCTGACAGAGCGGCATTCCCGATTCCGCGACCGACGAAGGCCGGCCTGTCTGGCCGGCGCTCCCGTTGCGAGCTCGGTGCTCCAAGCGGGCGCTTGCCGTGCCCTGTCGGCGGGATAGGATCGCGGCATGTTGATCATCACCAGCGCGTCCTGCACCGACTATCACCGGCAGGGCCATCCGGAACGACCTCAGCGCATCACCGCGACCGTCGCGCGCCTGCGCGCCCAGACCGATCTCGAACTCGACTGGATGGAGCCCGAGAGCGATCCCGACGCGGCGATCCTGCTCGCGCACACGAGGGATCAGGTGGAGCGGCTCGCGGCCCCGGAGGAGGACTTCGACGCCGACACTCCGGCCCACGCGGGAATCCTCGACCATGCCCGACGCGGCGTGAGCGGCGCCCTCGACGCCTACCGCGCGGCGCTGCGCGGCGAGAAGGCGCTCTCGCTCCTGCGTCCGCCCGGGCACCACGCCTCGACCGAACGCGCGATGGGCTTCTGCTACCTCAACCAGGCCGCGATCGTCGCCGTCCAGGCCGCGGCCGAGGGCAGACGCGCCGCGGTCATCGACTTCGACGTGCACCACGGCAACGGGACCGAGCTCGTCCTCATGGGGCGGCCCGAGACCTTTTACGCCTCGGTGCATCAGTCGCCGGCCTATCCCGGCACCGGATCGATGTCGCGCCTGAACTGCTGCAATCGCCCGGTGAAGCCCTATGCCGACCGGAGCGTCTTCGTCGCCGGCTTCGAGGAGGCCTTCGCGGCGATGATGGACTTCGCGCCGGATCTGATCGTCGTCTCCGCCGGCTTCGACGCCTATCGCGGCGATCCGCTCGCGCAGGAGAACGTCGAGGGCGAGGACTTCTTCGGCTTCGGGCGGCTACTCCGCGAGACCGGTCTCCCGGTCGCTTCGATCCTCGAGGGCGGCTACAGCGACGATCTCCCCGACCTCGTCCTCGAGTATCTGAAGGGCCTCGCCTGACCGTCGCGGCAGGGCGGCGCTCCGTGCGCGCTCATGCGCGCCGGTGGCCCGTGTCCATGGAGTCGGATACGGCCGGAGCGGCCCGGGGCGAGGGTCGCCTCCCGATTCAGGATTCGAGGATGGGGCCGAGCGCGTTGCGCAGGGTCTCGAGGCGGATCGGCTTCTCGATGAAGCCGTCCATGCCGGCCTCGCGGCAGCGGCGCTCCTCGTCGCCTCCCGAGTGCGCGGTCATCGCGATGATGGTGATCGGCGCGCCGGTCTCGGCCTCGTGCTCGCGGATGCGCGCGGTGGCGCCGTAGCCGTCGAGCACCGGCATCTCGCAGTCCATCAGCACGAGGTCGTAGTCGCCGCTCTCGATCGCCTCGCAGGCCTCCTGACCGTTGCGGGCGAGATCGGCCTGGACGCCGAGCTTCGCGAGCATCCGGAGAGCGACCTTCTGGTTGATCTCGTAGTCCTCGACCAGCAGGACGCGAACGCTCTTCTCGGACTCGTCGGACATGGGGACTCTCTTGGGGTTTGCCACTCTGTTGGATCGGAGGGATCGACGGTCCCACTTGAGCCCCGCGGGAGTCCGGGTGTTCATGCAGAAGGGCATCCGGGAATCCTCACGGTCGTCGGCAGGCGAGCCGTCGGCCTAGACGTCCACCTCTTCGGCCTCCGCGCTCCGCTCCATGACCAGGCGGAAGCGGGCCGAGGGATCCTTGCCCATCATCTCGCGTAGGGTCTCGTCGGTCTGCAACTCGTTGTCGACGACGACCTTCCACAGGATGCGGCTCTTCGGTTCGAGGCTGGTCTGGGCCAGCTCCTTGGCCGACATCTCGCCGAGACCCTTGAAGCGGGTGATCTCGGGCCGCGCCCGGCCGCCGATCTTCAGCAGGATCTCCTCCTTCTCGACGTCGTCCTTCACCCAGTGGATCTCCTTGCCGGCGCGGATCTTGTAGAGCGGCGGCTGGCCGAGATAGAGGTGGCCGCGCCGGATGAGATCGGGCAGGTGCCGGTAGAAGAAGGTCATGAGCAGCGTCGCGATGTGGTGACCGTCGGAGTCGGCGTCGGTCAGGATGATGATCTTGTGATACCGGAGGTCGCGCGGGCTGTAGGACTTGCCGATGCCGCAGCCGAGGGTCTGGACGAGATCGTTGATCTCCTGGTTGCCCAGCATCTTGGCCAGCGTCGCCTCCTCGGTGTTCAGGATCTTGCCCTTCAGCGGCAGGATCGCCTGGGTCTTGCGGTCGCGGCCCTGCTTGGCCGAGCCGCCGGCCGAGTCGCCCTCGACGATGAAGACCTCGGTCTTCTCCGGCTTCCGCTCCGAACAGTCCGCGAGCTTGGCGGGCAGCTTGAGCCGGCTCGCGGGCCTGGCCTTGCTCTTGACCTCGCCCGCGGCAGCGCGCGAGGCCGCGCGCGCGCGCGCCGCCAGCACCACGCGGTAGACGATCGCGTCGCCGATCGTGCGGTTCTCGTTGAGGTAGCTCTCGAAGTGCGGTCCGAGCAGGCCGGCGACCTGGGCGGTGACCTCGGGGTTGTTCAGGCGGTCCTTGGTCTGGCCCTGGAACTGCGGCTCGCGGTGGTAGAGCGAGATGATGCCGGTGAGGCCCTCGCGGATGTCCTCGCCGGTGACGGTGACGCCCTTCGGCGTCAGCTTGTGCGTGCCGATGTAGTTGCGCAGGGCGCGCATCACCGCGTTCTTGAAGCCCGCCTCGTGGCTGCCCCCGCCGGGCGTGACGACGCCGTTCACGTAGGAGCGGATGTACTCCTGCGGTTCGTCGGTCCACTGCATCGCCACCTCGAAGCGCGGGTCGTCCACGTTCTCGAAGTGGTAGATCTGCTCGTGGGTCGGGTTCTTGCCCCGGCTCTTCACGATCTTCTCGAGGTAGGCCGGGATGCCCTCGGCGCTGTGGAAGCGGTGGGTCTCGCCGCTGGTCTTGTCCTCGAAGGCGATCTTCAGGCCCTTGTGCAGGTAGCTCTTCGCCTCGAGCGAGTCGCGGATGAGGAGCGGGTCGAAGCGCACCCGGGGGAAGATCTCGGGGTCGGGCTCGAAGTGGATGCGCGTGCCGGAGGCGCCGCTCGCCTTCTTCTTCGCCAGGGTCGAGGTCGGCTTGCCGCGCGAGAAGCTCATCTCGTACTGGTAGCCGTCGCGCTGGACCGTGGCGGTCAGCTTCTTCGAGAGGGCGTTGACCACCGAGATGCCGACGCCGTGTAGCCCGCCCGCGTGCTTGTAGCTCTCGCCGTCGAACTTACCGCCGGCGTGAAGCGTGCTCATGATGATCTCGAGCGCCGACTTCTTGTGCTTCGGATGGATGTCCACCGGGATGCCGCGGCCGTTGTCGATGACCGTCATGCCGCAGCCGTCCTTGTCGAGGCTGACGACGACCTTCGAGGCGTGACCGTTGATGACCTCGTCGATGGAGTTGTCGAGGACCTCGGCCAGGAGATGATGCAGCGCCTTGAGATCGACGCCGCCGATGTACATCGCCGGCCGCTTGCGGACCGGCTCGAGCCCCTCGAGTACCTGGATGTCCTTCGCGGTATAGGACTTCGCCATGGTCTTCCTTCCCTCAGGCCAGCTTCGGCAGCGTGATCTCGACCGGCTTCACCCCGGTGAAGCCGCCGCGCTTGATGACGAAGAAGCCCTTGCCGGCCCGGCTCGTCACCTTGTAGCGCCGCGGGTTGATGTTGTGCGGCGTTCCGTTGGTCGTGATCGCGGTCAGGCCCTCGTGGTCCTTCGTCGTGGTGCAGAAGGCGATGACCCGGTCGTTCTTGTCCGGCTTGATGACGTAGACGCCCTTGCCCGGGCCCTCGAGGTAGTTGATCTCGTCCACGGCACAGAGCAGGGCCCGGGCCTGCGCCGAGACCGAGATCAGGGTCTCGGAGCCGTCGATGACCTGCACGCCGACGATCTCGGCATCATCCGTCACTCGCGCGAACTTGCGGCCGACCCGGGTCGAGGGCTCCTGCAGGCCCTTCAGGCCGAAGCGCATGCCGAAGCCCTTCGAGCTGACCGCGACCGCGTGCGAGGGCGGGCAGTACCGGCCCTTCGGGTCCGGTTCGATGTCGCCGACGGCGCGCGGGTCGAGCGAGAGCATCGTGACGATGCGTTCGCCGTCCTTCAGGCGGAAGAGCTTCTGGATCGGATCGCCGTAGCCGCGGGTCGCGGGCAGGTCGTGGATGCGTGCGGTGTAGGCGACGCCGCGGTTCGAGAAGAATACGACCGTGGCCTTGGTGCTGCCGGCGACCAGCGCGAGGAGGCTGTCGCCCTGCTTGACCGGGATCTTGTCGACGCTGGTCACGGTGCCGACGCGCTTCACCCAGCCGCCGGACGAGAGGACGACGTACTGGTCCTCATCGACGATGAAGTCGTCGGCCGAGACCTCGATCTCCTCCTCGGCCTCGCCCCCGACCAGCTGGCTCCGCCGCTTGTCGCCATGCTTCTTGCCGAGCTCTTCGAGCTCGCCCTGGACCGTGCTCCAGAGCTTCTCGTCGCTGGCGAGCAGCTCGCGGATCTCCTTGGCGCGCGCCTTCTTCTCCTTGCGCTCGGTGAGGATCTTGTCGATCTCGAGCGAGGCCAGGCGATAGAGCATGAGCTCGAGGATCGCGTCGGCCTGGATCTGGTCGATCAGGAAGTAGGCCATCAGGCCCTCGCCGGCGTGCTTGCGGTCCTTCGACTCCCGGATGATCTTGATGGCCGTGTCGAGGTCGTTGAAGATCTTCGCGAAGCCGTCGAGGATGTGGATGCGCTCGAGCAGCTTGCGCAGCTCGAACTCGTAACGCCGCCTGACCGTGGCGAAGCGGAAGTCGAGGAAGTAGCGCAGGAAGTCCTTCAGGTCGAGCTGCCTGGGGACGGCGATGTCCGAGCCGGTCATCGGCACGAGACTGGTCAGGTTGACGTTGAAATTGGTCCGGAGATCGGTGGACTTGAACAGGTAGGCCATGACCTTGGCGGGCACGGCCTCGGCCTTCAGCTCGAGGACGACGCGGATCTGATCGGTAGACTCGTCGCGGACGTCGAGGATCTGCGGGATCTTGCGGTCGAGCGCCAGGTCGCGGATCTTGCCGACGAGATCCTGCTTCTTGACCATGTAGGGGATCGAGCTGATCACGATCGCCTTCTTGCGGCCCTTGCCCTCCAGCTGCCATTCGGCCTGCATCCGAACGGGCCCGCGGCCCTTGGTGTAGATCTCGAGCAGCTCCTCGGCGCTGTTCAGGATCTGGCCGCCGGTCGGGAAGTCGGGCGCCTTGATCTTCTTGCAGAGCTGCGCCAGCGTGGTCTCGGGCTTCTTGATCAGCGCGACGCAGGCGTCGATCACCTCCTTCAGGTTGTGCGGCGGGATGTTGGTGGCGATGCCGACGGCGATGCCCGTG
>JBFIHP010000010.1:0-15573 GCA_041601735.1 Planctomycetota bacterium
CCTCCAGCGCCTGCTGATCGAGACGGACGGCTCGCAGTGCGGCTTCTGCACCCCCGGCATGATCATGGCGGGCCTCGACCACATGCGCCGCGTCGCGCGCGGCGAGGTCGCGGCAGAGCCCGAGGAACGCCTGCGGGCAATCTCCGGAAACATATGTCGCTGCACTGGTTACACCAAAATAGTCGAGGCGATCGATCGGGCCCTTCAGGAGACCGAGGAGTGAACCGCGCGCGCTCCGGAGTCGAGGTCCTGTCGCCTTCGAGCCTTCGCGAGGCCGTCCAGGCCCTCGCCGAGGTGGGTGAGGAGGCGATCCTGCTGGCCGGCGGCACCGACCTGATGGTGGCCTTCCAAGATGTTCATAAGTTGCCGAGCGGCTTCATCCTCGACCTCTCCGGTCTGGCATCCGAACTCCGCGGGATCGCGGTCGAAGGGCGCGAGATCCGCATCGGCGCCCTGACCACCTTCGACGACATCCTGCGCTCGGAGCTCCTCCTCAGGGAGGCCGAGCCCCTGGTCGCAGCCGCAGGCGACTTCGGCTCGGTTCAGATCCGCAACCGGGCCACCCTCGGCGGCAACATCATGAACGGGAGCCCGGCCGCCGACAGCCTGCCCGCGCTCCTCGCCCTCGACGCCAAGGTGACGCTGCTCTCGACCGAGGGCCCGCGCTCGGTGCCCCTCTACTCGTTCTATGCCGACTACCGCAGGCCGGTGGCCAAGCCGAGCGAATTGCTGGTGGAGGTCCGGGTGCCCCTCGCGCCGCCGGGGCCGGTCGAGCTCTTCCGCAAGGTCGCGCCGCGTCGGGCCCAGGCCATCGCCAAGGTCATCCTCGCCGCCCGGGCCTGGGACATCCGGTCGGAGGACTCCCTGGTCCGGATCGGCGAACTGCGTCTCGGGGCCGGTTCGGTGGCTCCCACGCCCATGCGACTCTTCGAGACCGAGCGCATCCTCACCTCGGAGCCGCTCTCGCCGCGCATGGTCGAGGACGCCGTGGCGGTGCTCCGCTCCGAGATCACCCCGATCGACGATCTGCGTTCCACCGCCGCCTATCGACGCCTGGTCGCGGGCCGCATCCTCGAGGACTTTCTCGCCGCCCTGCTCCTGCAATCCTGATCTTCGCTGGTCCCTTGCGACGCCGCGACCTACGGTTGTTCGACCACCAGGGGGCCAATAGAATCCGCGAGCCCCGGTCTCCGGGCGCCACGGAAGTACGGAATTCCACGGGGGATCGAGTCAAGTCATGCAGGACACCCTACTTGCGTCGCTTCTGATCGTCCTGGCCTTGGCCGCGGTCGTCCCCGTGGCGATGGCCCTCCTTGGCCACGTGCTCGGACCGAAGCGACCCTCCGACGTGAAGTTCTCGGTCTACGAGTGCGGCGTCGAGCCGCAGGTGGACGCGAAGCGCCGCTTCTCGGTCAAGTTCTACCAGGTGGCGGTGCTCTTCGTCGTCTTCGACGTCGAGGTGGCCTTCCTGTTCCCCTGGGCGATCCTCTTCCGCAGCAGTCCGGGCCTGATGATGCTCGGCGAGATGCTGGTCTTCCTCGGCATCCTGGCCGTCGGTCTCTTCTACGTCATCAAGCGAGGTGCGCTGGAATGGGAATAGAGAGCTTCTTCGCCAACAAGCAGGGCTTCGTCGCCACCAAGCTCGACAACCTCGTCAACGACGTCGTTAACTGGGGCCGGCAGAGTTCGCTCTGGCCCTATCCCTTCGCGACGGCCTGCTGCGGCATCGAGTTCATGGGCGCGGTGTCGAACACCCATGACCTCGCGCGCTTCGGCGCCGAGGTCGTCCGCTTCTCTCCGCGGCAGTCGGACCTGCTCATCGTGGCGGGAACGATCACCTACAAGATGGCCCCGGTCCTGAAGCGCATCTACGACCAGATGCTCGATCCGAAGTGGGTCATCGCCTTCGGTGTCTGCGCGGCCTCCGGCGGCTTCTACAACAACTACGCCGTGGTCCAGGGTATCGACCGCATCATCCCCGTAGACGTCTACCTCCCCGGCTGCCCGCCTCGTCCGGAGGCCTTCTTCGACGCGCTCATCGCGCTGCAGGAGAAGATCAAGGGCGAGAAGATCTCGCGCCACGACCGCGAGCAGCGCCCGCAGCTGCGCCCGGACAGCGACGTGGACTGGAAGGCGCCGCAGGTCGACCCCGCCCTGCGCGGCATCAGGAGGGGCGAGTAAGTGGTGGACATCACCGACGTGAAGGAGAGGCTTCGCCAGCGCTTCGGCGCCGAGGTCCTCCACGCCGACCAGGCCGGCGGCATGGACTCGGTCACGGTGACGAAGGAACGGATCGTCGAGGTCCTGGGTTTCCTCCGTGACGAGCCCGACCTCGGCTTCGACTTCCTCAGCGATCTCGCCGGCGCCGACGGCATGAAGCTCGACTGGCCGCAGTGGCGCGACCGCTTCCAGGTGGTCTACCACCTGCGCTCGATGAAGAGCGGCCGGCGCATGCGGGTGAAGGCCTCCGTGCCCGAGGGCGACTGCAACATGCCGACCGTGACCGGCATGTGGGACTCGGCCGACTGGATGGAGCGCGAGGTCTTCGACCTCTTCGGCATCCGCTTCACCGGCCACCCGAATCTGAAGCGCATCCTCACGCACCACAAGTTCGTCGGCCACGCGCTGCGCAAGGACTACTTCATCCAGGACGGTCAGTGGCTCGACGGCACCGAGACCATGATGGACGAGCTGGGCGAGTACGGCGAGAACCCCGAGGACGGCGGCTTCTCCGAACTCGTTCCGGTCAACATCGGTCCGGCGCATCCCGCGACGCACGGCACCCTGCGCCTCTTCGCCAAGCTCGACGGCGAGACCATCGTCAAGATGTCTCCCGAGATCGGCTACCTCCACCGCGGCTTCGAGAAGCACTCGGAGACCGGCAGCTGGACGATGGTCATCCCCTACACCGATCGCCTGAACTACTGCTCGGCGATGCTCAACAACGTGGCCTACTGCCACGGCGTCGAGAAGATGATCGGCGTCGAGGTGCCGGAGCGCACCCAGGTCATCCGGGTCATCATCTCCGAGCTCTCGCGCATCATCGACCACTGCGTCTGCCTCGGCGCCATGCTGGTCGATCTCGGCGCTCTCACCAACTTCTGGTACCTCTTCAACCTCCGTGAACGCATCTACAAGATCATGGAGGAGCTCTGCGGCGCCCGCCTGACCAGCACCTACGTGCGCATCGGCGGCCTCGCCTACGACCTGACCGACACCTTCGTCGACGACGTCCGCGCCATCCTGCGCGAGATCCCGAAGAACGTGGGCGACGTGCTCTCCCTGATCAAGAAGAACCGCATCTTCCTCGATCGCACCACCGGTGTCGGCGTGATCTCGAAGGCGGATGCTCTCAGCTACTCCTGGACCGGTCCCTGCCTCAGGGCATCCGGAGTCGCCTACGACGTTCGCAAGTCCGATCCCTATCTCGGCTACGAGAACTACGACTTCGACGTGCCGACCTACGACGACGGCGACGTCCTGTCGCGGGCCCTCGTGCGCTTCGACGAGATGGTGCAGAGCATGCGAATCATCGAGCAGGGGCTCGACCGCCTTCCCGGCGGCCCGATCTTCAGCGACGACAAGCGGGTCCACATGCCGGACAAGGACAAGGTCTACGGCTCGATCGAGGGCCTGATGAACCACTTCGTCCTCGTCTACGACGGCATCAAGGTGCCGAAGGGCGAGGGCTACTTCCCGATCGAGGGCGCCAACGGGGAGCTCGGCTTCTACATGATCTCGGACGGCAGCGGACGCCCCTACCGGATGCGCTGCCGCCCGCCCTGCTTCACGGTCTTCTCGGCCCTGCCGAAGATCGCGGAGGGTTGCATGATCGCCGACGCCGTGGCGACGCTCAGTTCGCTCAACATCATCGCCGGGGAGCTCGACCGCTGATGCAGACCGACAACATCGAAGACGTCGTGGACGCCGCCGAGCTCGAGGCGAAGACCGCCGACTGGAAGCTCTCGCCCGAGCGCGAGGCCATGATCGACGATCTCCAGTCCCGCTACCCGACCAAGAAGTCGACCCTGCTGCCGGTCCTCTGGGCCATCCAGGAGCAGGAGGGCTGGATCTCGCGCGAGTGGATGGCCTACGCCGCCCGTCGCTGCGACGCCGCCCTGTCGCACGTGCTCGGCGTGGTGAGCTTCTACACGATGTACCACCGCAAGCCGGTGGGGAAGTACCACGTCCAGGTCTGCCGGAACATCTCCTGCCACATCCGGGGCGCCCCGAAGATCATCGCCGCGGTCGAGGAGAAGCTCGGCCTGCAGAACGGCGGGGTCTCGTCCTGCGGCAAGTGGAGCCTCGAACACGTCGAGTGCCTCGCCGGCTGCTCCTGGGCCCCGGTCATGCAGATCAATCGAACCCTGCACGAGAATCTCGGTCCCGACGAGGCCCTGAAGATCCTCGGCGAGCTGGAGTGAAGACGTGACCAAGGTCCTGTTCGAGCATCGCGGCAAGAAGGGGGTCGATACCTTCGAGGGCTGGGAAGCCGTCGGCGGCTTCGAGGCCCTGAAGCGCGCGCTGAAGATGAAGCCCGAGGAGGTGATCGAGGAGGTCAAGACCTCCGGCCTCCGCGGTCGCGGCGGCGCGGGCTTTCCCGCCGGCGTGAAGTGGGGCTTCGTGCCCAAGAACACGGGCAAGCCGATCTACCTCTGCATCAACGCCGACGAGTCGGAGCCCGGCACCTGCAAGGATCGCGTCCTCATGGAGGAGCTGCCCTTCATGTGCCTCGAGGGCGCCCTGATCGCCGCCTACGCGATCGGCGCCAAGCTCGCCTTCTGGTACATCCGCGGCGAGTTCGATCTCTCCGAACGGGTGATGAGCCGGGCGGTCGAGGTGCTGCGCGAGAAGGGCGTCATCGGCAAGGACGTCTTCGGCTCCGGCTGGGACATCGACCTGGTCGTCCATCGCGGCGCCGGCGCCTACATCTGCGGCGAGGAGACCGGGCTCATCTCGAGCGTCGAGGGCGACAAGGGTCAGCCCAAGATCAAGCCGCCCTTCCCGGCGGTCGAGGGCGCCTTCCGCTGCCCCACCATCGTGAACAACGTCGAGACCCTGGCCGCCGTGCCTTGGATCATCAACAAGGGCGGCCTGGCCTACGCGGCGCTGGGCACCGAGAAGAGCAAGGGCACCAAGCTCTTCAGCGTCTCGGGTGCCGTCGCCAAGCCCGGCGTCTACGAGGTCGAGATGGGCTACCCCATGCACGACCTCATCATGAACGAGTGCGGCGGACCGCAGTTCGGCAAGACGCTGAAGGCGATCATCCCCGGCGGCTCCTCGGTCCCGGTCCTGCCCGCCAAGATCGCGATGGAGATGAACCTCGACTACGAGTCGGTGCAGGCCGCGGGCTCGCTCCTCGGCTCGGGCGGAGTCATCGTGATCGACGAGAGCCAGAGCATGCCGGAGCTCCTGGCGATCCTCGGCCGCTTCTACGCCCACGAGTCCTGCGGCCAGTGCACGCCCTGCCGCGAGGGCACCGGCTGGGGCTCGCGTCTGCTCGATCGCGTCGCCGAGGGCGAGGGCAAGGACCAGGACATGCCGACGCTCGAGCGCATCGCGCGCTTCATGACCGGCACGACGATCTGCTTCCTCGCCTCCTCGATGGCGATGCCGATCCAGAGCTTCTTCAAGCATTTCCGCCACGAGTTCGAGGCGTTGCTGCCCGTGACGACCGAGGCCAAGGGAGACTGAGGTGAGCGAGAACACGGTCAATCTCACGATCGACGGCATCCAGGTCACGGTTCCGAAGGGGACCAACCTGATCGAGGCCTCGAAGAAGGCCGGCGTGGACGTGCCGCACTTCTGCTACCACAGCCATCTCTCCGTCGCGGGCAACTGCCGGATGTGCATGGTCGAGGTGGAGGGCATGCGCGGCCCGCAGATCGGCTGCAACACCGGCGCCAACGAAGGCATGGTGGTGAAGACCGACACCGAGGCGGTGAAGGAACAGCGCGCCGCCGTGATGGAGTTCCTGCTGGTCAACCACCCGATCGACTGCCCGGTCTGCGACCAGGCCGGCGAGTGCAAGCTCCAGATCTACTACATGGAGCACGACCGCCGCGATTCGGTCGTCTCGGTGGACGAGAAGGTGAAGAAGGGCAAGGCCATCGAGGTCGGCCCGCGCGTCATGCTCGACCAGGAGCGCTGCGTGGCCTGCAGTCGCTGCGTCCGCTTCTGCGACGAGGTGACCGGCACCGGCGAGCTGCGCCTCATGAACCGCGGCGATCACACCACGATCGACACCTTCCCCGGTCGCGAACTCGACAACGACTACTCGGTGAACACCGTTGACATCTGCCCGGTCGGTGCGCTCACCAGCCGCGACTTCCGCTTCCAGGCGCGCGTCTGGTACCTCGAGCACGACGACAGCCTCTGCACGGGCTGCGCGACCGGCTGCAACGTCAAGGTCTCGCATTACAAGCAGATCGAGCTGGACGACTACAACGGTACCGCCTACCGCCTGCAGCCGCGCGTGAACGACGAGGTCAACCAGGCCTGGATGTGCGACTTCGGGCGCAAGGAGTACCGCAAGGTCAACGACGGCCGCATCGAGCAGCCCTTCGCCCACAACATCGAGATCGGCTGGGACGGCGCGCTCGGTCACGTCAAGAACGCACTGCAGCCCCTGCGTGACGGCGTTGCGGCTGAGGTGGCCGGCGTCGTGTCCTTCGATGCGACGACCGAGGAGGTCTGGCAGTTCCGGAAGCTCCTGCGCGAGGTCTTCGGTCAGAACGAGATCGCGGTCCTGGCGTCGCGCCCGGACGGCAAGGCCGACGACTTCCTGATCGACGCCGACAAGCACCCGAATCGGGCGGGCGCATTGCTCGCCGCCGGCGACGCCGCGACGGCCGATCCGGCTCGATACCTCGAGGGCAAGAGCGCGGTGATCGTGCTCGGCGCCAACCCGATGGCGACCTTCCAGGACGAGGCCCTGCGACAGGCCTTCGCCGGCATCAAGCACAAGATCGTGCTCGCGGCGAACCGCAACGAGACGACCGAGCTGGCCGCGGTTCTGCTCCCGACGGTGAGCTTCACCGAGAAGGACGGCAGCTTCGTCAACCGGCAGGGTCGGGTGCAGCGGATCTTCCCGATCCTGCGCAAGGGCTACCCCTGCCGTCGTGACCTCGACGTCCTGGCCGACCTGGCCGGCACCTTCGAGGCCGACTGGCCGAGGACGGATGCGGCCGCGGTGTTCCGCGAGATGGCCGAGGCCCTGCCGCAGCTCGCCGGGCTCGACTACGGCACCATTGGCAAGCTGGGCGCGCTCGCGAAGGACGTCGCGACCGCCGCTCTCGGAAGGAAGGCCTGAGCATGGACGGATTCGGCTGGCTCCTCCTGAAGGCAGGCATCCCCTGGATGCTCCTCCTGACGATGGTTCCGGTGATGGTCTACCTCGAGCGCAAGGGCTCGGCGCTGATCGCCGACCGCGTCGGCCCGAACCGGACCTTCATCCCCGGCGTGGGGCTTCGGCTCGCCGGACTCGTGCAGAACCTCGCCGACGTCGTGAAGCTCCTCACCAAGGAGGAGTTCATCCCCAACCACGTCAACCGGCGGATGTACCTCGCGGCGCCGATGTTCGCGCTCTTCGTCGCGCTCATCGTCGGCATGGTGATCCCCTTCACGCCGGCGATGGACTTCGGGGCCGGCGACGTGCTGCAGATCCAGGCCGTCGATGCGGGCCTGGGACTCCTGCTGCTGCTCGCGATCTCGTCGCTCGGCGTCTACGCGGTGACGATGGCGGGCTGGGCCTCGAACAACAAGTACTCGCTGATGGGCGGCCTCCGCGCCTCGGCGCAGATGGTGAGCTACGAGCTCTCGATGGGGCTCGCGGTCGTCGGCCTCTTCATGGTCTTCGGCAGTACCTCGCTGAACGACATGGTCCTCGATCAGGGCGATACCTGGTTCGGCATCGTGCCGCGTTGGGGCGTCGTCCTGCAGCCGGTGGGCTTCCTGCTCTTCCTGATCGCGGGCTTCGCCGAGACCAACCGGACGCCCTTCGACATGGCCGAGGGCGAGTCCGAGATCGTCGGTTTCCACGTCGAGTACGGCGGCATCAAGTTCGCGCTCTTCTTCATGGCCGAGTACGTCCACATGGTGGTGGTCGCGCTCCTGATCGCGACCTGCTACTTCGGCGGCTACCAGGTGCCCTGGGTCAGCCCCGACACCCTGGCCGATCCGGCCGTGGCGGGCAAGATCGCCCAGGGCCTGCTCGGCGTGGTGGGTGTGGCCGGTCTCCTCATCGGCCTGCGCCTCATGAAGTGGCACAGCAAGAACCGCAACATCTGGCGCGACTCGCGCAAGAACGAGGGCGTGGTCCTCGCCATGCTGCTCGGCTTCATTCCGGCCCTGACCGCGGTCCTGCTCCTCGTCTTCTGGGGCGGCGACTTCGGCGTCACCGGCGGGACGATCTTCGGCGGGCTCCTCGGCTTCGCCGCCCTGATGGCCAAGACCCTGTTCTTCTGCTGGCTCTTCGTCTGGGTGCGCTGGACCTTGCCGCGCTTCCGCTACGACCAGCTCATGGGCCTCGGCTGGAAGCTGCTGGTGCCGATCGGCATCGTGAACGTCTTTCTGACGGGCATCCTCGTGAAGCTCGGGATCTGGTAGGGAGTTGATCCATGTCCGACCTTGACCTGAATCCGAAGGCGCAGGCCCGGATGACGCTGGCGGAGAAGCTCTACCTGCCCGAGATCCTGAAGGGCATGAAGATCACGATGCGCCACCTCCTCGGCAACCTGAAGGCCTTCGACAAGATGCCGACGGTGTCCTACCCGGAGATCCGCAACCCCTTCCCGAAGCGCTTTCGCGGCCTTCATCGCCTGATGAAGAAGGAGGACGGTTCGCCGGTCTGCACGGCCTGCATGTGCTGCGCCACCGCCTGCCCCGCGGCCTGCATCCACATCATCTCGGCGGAGAACCCTGATCCTCACGTCGAGAAGTACCCGGCTCGTTTCGACATCGACGAGCTCAAGTGCGTCGCCTGCGGCCTCTGTGTCGAGGCCTGTCCCGTCGACGCCATTCGCATGGACACCGGTCGTCCGGTCTCGCCGGCCTACGATCGCAAGGACTTCGTCTACTCGAAGGAGATGCTTCTCGCTCACGAGCCCCTGCCGGGCAGCGAGAATCCGCCCGTCTGATGGAAAAGACGCTATTCCTGATCCTGTCCACGGTGGCGGTCGTCGGCGCCCTGGTGACGATCACCCGCAAGAATCCTCTGGGCAGCGCGATCGCCCTGATCGTCACCTTCGTGGCGCTCTCGGGCCTCTACTTCACCCTGGACGCGGCCTTCGTCGGCGCGCTCCAGGTGCTCGTCTACGCCGGCGCCATCATGGTCCTGGTCGTCTTCGTGATCATGCTGCTCAACCTGCCGGAGGGTGAACTCGAGGAGGAGCGCATCCCGCCGCGGCGCTGGGCGCTGGCCTTCTTCTCGGTCGTGCCGCTGGGTTTTCTCTGCATCGCGCAGATCCTGAGCGCGACGCCGCCGGCCAAGACTCCGGTCGCGCCGAGCTTCGGCTCGGTCGCAGGGGTGGGGCGCCTGCTCTTCGGTGACTACCTCCTGCAGTTCGAGGTGGTCTCGCTGCTACTCCTCGTGGCCATCGTGGGCGCCATCGTGATGGCCAAGAAGAAGCTCTGAGGGGGGAGACGTGGAAACACAAGCCTACCTGGTCGTCGCGACCCTGATCTTCCTCATCGGAGCCACGGGCTTCCTGGTGCGGCGGAACATCCTGGTCCTGTTCATGAGCATCGAACTCATGCTCAACGGGGCCGCGATGCTCTTCGTGACCTTCGCGCGACAATGGCAGCAGATGGACGGACACGTGATGGTGTTCTTCATCATCGCGCTGGCGGCGGCCGAGGCCGCCGTCGGACTCTCGATCCTCATCGCCGTCTTCCGGCTCCGGCACCGGGTCAACGTGGACGAACTGACGGAGCTGAAGGGCTGAACCATGGAAACGGTCGTCTTCCTCATCCCGCTCTTCCTCCTGCTCGGCTCCGGCGCCCTCGGCCTGCTCGCCCTGCTGAAGACGCGCGGCGTCAAGGTCCCGGATCGCCTGGTGAGCTACATCGCCATCGGCGGCCCGGTCCTCGCCTTCCTCTGCAGCGTGTCGCTCTTCCAGAAGGTCGGGCACGACACCTTCCACGCCTTCGGCTGGAACTGGATCCTCGCCGGCGACGCCTGGGTGCCCGTGCAGTTCACGGTCGATCAGCTCACCTGCGTGATGCTCCTGGTCGTGACCGGCGTCGGCTCGCTGATCCACGTCTACTCGACCGGCTACATGAAGGGCGACGGCGGCTACGTCCGCTTCTTCTCCTACCTGAACCTGTTCATGTTCTTCATGCTGGTTCTGGTGCTCGCCGACAACATGCTCCTGCTCTTCGTCGGCTGGGAGGGCGTCGGCCTCTGCTCCTACCTCCTGATCGGTTTCTGGTGGGACGACATCGAGAAGGCGAAGGCCGGCATGAAGGCCTTCATCGTCAACCGCATCGGTGATGCCGGCTTCGTGCTCGGCATGCTGCTGATCTATCGCACGGCCGGCACGCTCAGCTTTCACGAGCTCCGCGCCTTCGTGGGCGAGAACCCGGACGCCTTCCTGGCGGGCTCGGGCTTCTTCGGCGTGTCGCTGGCGACCGCGAGCTGCCTTCTGCTCTTCCTCGGCGCGACCGGCAAGTCGGCGCAGATCCCGCTCTTCACCTGGCTGCCCGACGCGATGGCCGGCCCGACCCCGGTCTCGGCCCTCATCCACGCGGCGACCATGGTCACGGCCGGCGTCTACGTCGTGGGGCGGACCAACTTCCTGTTTGCGCTGTCGCCGACCTCGATGATCATCGTCTCGACGATCGGCGCCCTGACCGCCTTCTTCGCCGGCACGATCGCGATCACCCAGAACGACATCAAGAAGGTCCTGGCCTACTCGACCATCAGCCAGCTCGGCTACATGTTCGTGGCGGTGGGGCTCGGCGCGGTGAGCGTCGCGGTCTTCCACCTGGTCACCCACGCCTTCTTCAAGGCCTGCCTCTTCCTCGGCTCCGGCTCGGTGATCCATGCGATGCACCACGAGCAGGACATGCGCCGGATGGGCGGGCTGGCGAAGAAGATGCCGATCACCTGCGCGACCATGACGATCTCGGCGCTCGCCATGGCGGGCATCCCGCCGCTCGCGGGCTTCTTCTCCAAGGACGAGATCCTGTGGAAGGCCTTCGACAACGACCTCGGCCACGGCACCTTCCTGTGGATGCTGGGCATGGGCGCCGCCTTCTGCACGGCGGTCTACATGGGGCGCCTGATCCTCATGACCTTCGCCGGCTCCTGCCGGGCCGATGAGCACACCAAGGCCCATCTGCACGAGTCGCCGCGGTCGATGACCGGCGTGCTCGCGGTCCTCGCGGTGGGCGCCGCCCTGATCGGCTTTCTGAACGTGCCGCACTTCCTGGGCGGCCACGCCGCGTTCAGCAGCTTCGTGGACCTCGCCGTGAACCCCGGCGCCCACGAGGCGCATCACGCCGGCTTCGCCACCGAGGCGGCGCTCGCGGTGATGAGCATCATGGTGGCCGTGTCCGGACTCTTCCTGGCCTGGCGCTTCTACGTGAAGGACCCGACCCTTCCGGGTCAGTTCGTCGAGAAGCACCGCGAGGTCTACGAGATCGTCAACGACAAGTATCGCGTCGATGAGTTCTACGACCGCTCGGTCACGAAGCCGCTCGTCCGGCTGGCCGATGCCACCTTCTTCAAGCTGATCGATCGGCGCGTGATCGACGACAGCCTCAATCGCTTGGCCGGCGTCTTCCGCTGGCTCGGGGCGCGACTCGCCTCGACCCAGACCGGCGCTGCACGAACCTATGTCGCGGTGATGATCGTGGGACTGCTCCTCGTCATCCTGTCGCTTTTCACCTAGGAGGCGGACTTGCTCTCCCTCGTCCTCTTTCTGCCGCTGTTCGGCGCCCTGATGCTCCTCCTCGTCGACAAGTCGAACGAGAAGCTGATCAAGTACGGCGCCTTCGCGGTCACGGTCGCGACCTTCCTGATGAGCATCCCGCTCTATGGAGCGTACGAGGCCGGCGGCGCGTCGCTGTTCCAGCTCGAGGAGTCGGCCGACTGGATTCCCAGTCTCGGCATCCGCTATGCCGTCGCCATTGACGGCATCAGCCTGCTCCTCGTCCTCCTGGTGAACTTCCTCATGCCCATCGTCGTGGTGGGCTCGGTGAAGTCCATCACCCGCAGGTACCGCGACTTCTACGTCCTGCTCCTGCTGTTGCAGAGCTTCATGCTCGGCGCATTCATGGCCCGCGACCTCTTCCTGTTCTACATGTTCTGGGAGCTGATGGTCGTGCCGATGTACTTCATCATCGGCGTCTGGGGCGGCAAGCCGCGCATCTACGCGGCGATGAAGTTCTTCATCTACACGCTCGCCGGCTCGCTGCCGATGCTCGTGGCGGTGATCTACCTCTTCATGAAGCTCCGGCATCAGGCCGAGCTCGATCCGGAGCTCACGGCCTCGTACTCGCTCGAGGCCCTGTCGGGCCTGAGCCTCACGCTGAAGGAGCAGTGGCTCTGCTTCCTGGCCTTCGGTTTGAGCTTCGCGATCAAGGTGCCGATGTTCCCCTTCCACACCTGGCTTCCGGACGCGCACACCGAGGCGCCGACGCCGGGCTCCGTGGTGCTGGCCGGCGTGCTGCTGAAGATGGGCGGCTACGGCTTCCTCCGCTTCGCGATCCCGATGTTCCCGAACGCGGTGGAACAGGCCGTCCCGGTCATCTACCTGCTGGCGGTCTTCGGCATCGTCTACGCGGCCCTGGTCGCCCTGGTGCAGACCGACGTGAAGCGCCTGGTCGCCTACTCGTCGGTGAGTCACATGGGCCTGGTCGTGCTGGGCATCTTCGCGCTCAACATCGACGGCATCCGCGGCGGCGTCTACCAGATGCTCGCGCACGGGCTCACGACCGGCGGGCTCTTCCTCCTCGTGGACATGCTCTACGAGCGGCGGCACACCCGCGAGTTCAGCGAGTACGGCGGCATCGCCAAGCGCATGCCGATCTTCGCCACCTTCTTCATCGTCATCACCCTGGGCTCGATCGGCATGCCCGGCCTGAACGGCTTCGTCGGCGAGTTCCTGATCTTCCTGGGCACCTTCCGGGTGTCGCCGGTGGCCGCGATCTTCGCGGTCTCGGGCGTCATCCTCGGCGCCTGGTACATGCTGGCGACGGTCCGCAAGATCTTCTTCGGCGAGATCACCAGGGACGAGAACAGAAACCTCCGCGACATCGACGGTCGCGAGATCGCTCTGCTCTGCCCGCTGGTCCTCATGATCGTCCTCATGGGCGTCGTGCCCGGCCCCTTCATCGAGAAGATGGAGCCGAGCGTGAGAGCCATCGTCGAGAGTTACCAGAGCGCCATCGGGAACTAGAGCCATGGACTGGACAGACATCCGGGGCATCGCCCCTCTCCTCTGGCCCCTCGCGGCGGCGCTCGGCATCCTCGCGATGGCCGACAAGCGGCGCACGGGCTCGAAGCCCATGACGCCGATGCTGGCGATCGTGGGCCTCCTCGGCAGCCTGTTCGCCATCTGGCGCCTCTGGCCGGAGGAGGAGGGGACCTCGCTCTTCCGCGGCGCGATCGTGCTGGACGGCTTCGGGCTCTTCCTCGGCATCATCGTCGCGGTCTGCTCGCTGGCGACGATCCTGCTGTCGATCGACTACCTGAAGCGGCGCGAGAAGAACCTCGGCGAGTTCTACGTCCTCGTGCTCTTCGCGGCCATCGGCATGATGCTGATGGGCATGTCCCGCAACTTCGTGACCATCCTCTTCGGTCTCGAGGTGATGTCGATCTCGCTCTACGTCCTGGCCGGCCTCTTCCGTGAGCGCTCCCCGAGCGCCGAGGCCTCGATGAAGTACTTCCTGACCGGCTCCTTCGCCACCGGCCTCCTGGTCTTCGGCATGGGCATGGCCTACGGCGCGACCGGTTCGCTCGACCTCGGCGGCATCGGCATCCAGCAGGCCGGCGGCAACCCCTCGCCGCTCTTGGTGCTGGGCCTCGGCTTCATGCTGGCCGGCCTCGCCTTCAAGGTGGCGGCCGTCCCCTTCCACATGTGGCTGCCCGACGTCTACGAGGGCGCGCCCACGACGGTCACCGGCTTCATGGCCGCGGGCGTCAAGATCGCGGCCTTCGGCGCGATTATCCGGGTCTTCGCCGAGGTCTACCAGAACGACAGCGAGTCGCTCCGCAGCACCCTCTGGTGGATGTCGGTCGGCACGATGACCATCGGCAACGTGGCGGCCCTGGCCCAGCGCAGCGTGAAGCGCATGCTGGCCTACTCGTCGATCGCCCACGCGGGCTATCTCCTGCTGGCGATCGTGGTCATGCAGGGTCGGCTCGACACCGCCACCGGCTATCTCGGCTTCGATTCCAGCCAGTCGGTCGAGGGCATCCTCTACTACCTCCTGGCCTACGGCATCGCGACGGTCGGCGCTTTCGGCATCCTGGCCTACCTCGAGCGGGACGCCGGCGGCGGCCTCGACTTCGACGATCTGGCCGGGCTGAAGGGCAAGCAGCCCCTCCTGGCCATGGCGCTGACGGTCTTCATGCTGAGCCTGGCGGGGATTCCGGGCACGGCGGGCTTCATCGGCAAGTACGGCGTCTTCGCCGCCGCCGTCGAGGCCGCCCAGACGACCGGCGACGAGTCCTTCATGCTTCTGGCCGTCCTGGGTATTCTCAACTCGCTGGTCGGCCTCTATTATTACCTCAGGGTTCCGATCCAGCTCTACGCCAAGGACCTGCCCGAGGCTCGCGAAGCCGAGGTGATGCCCGCGAGACCTCCGGCCTTCCGTTTCGTGGTCGCCACGAGCCTGATCGCGACCCTGTGGCTGGGCTTCGGCCCCGACGTGATGAACTTCGGCGTCGAGCCGGCGATGCAGCTGGTGAAGAGCGCGCTCGAGTCCCTGAACTGACAGAGCCGGCCGCGGGGGCCGGAAGGAGTGACTGAAGCCCATGGCCGAGTTTCTCGCGAGTTCGATCTTCCTGGTCGCGATGGGGATCTGGCTGGGCGGCGTCGTCTTCTTCTCCTTCTTCACCGCGCCGGTGATCTTCGAGCGCCTGCCGCGCAACACCGCGGCCGACCTCATCACCGTCATCTTCCCGCGCTACTACAACCTCGGCTACACCTGCGGCGCCGCCATGCTGATCGCGGCCGCCTACCCGATCTACCTCCGGCCCTACTCCGCCAACTGCTGGGCCTCCTGGTCGCTCGCCCTGGTGGCGACGGTGATCTCCTTCTACGCCGGCCGCTCGGTCATGCCCCGGGTCCGCAGGCTCCGCCTCACCGCGGCCTCCAGCGCCGGCAGCCCCGAGCACGGCGACAACCGAAGGGCCTACGAGCGCGCCCACCAGCTCTCGATGATCCTGAACTCCCTGGTGCTCCTGCTCCTCGTGATCCAGGCTCTCCTCTACGGCTACCGCGTCCGCTCCGACTTCTTCCTCTCCTGACCCCCCCGGGTGCCGACCCCATACGGTGCCTGGCACATTCCGACGGAGAATTCCGTCATCCGGTGCCTGGCACCGTATGACGGCGAGTCTTGACA
>JBFIHP010000011.1:0-15268 GCA_041601735.1 Planctomycetota bacterium
GAGAAGCGCGGCCGCTTCATCCTCAAGGGCCGACCGGGCAAGACCCTCTTCGTCGCGCTCCACGGCGGCGGCGTCGGCCAGGGCGACGCCGGCAACCTCACCGGCTCGATGGGCAACGGCGGCTGGTGGTGGATCTTTCCCGAGGTGCTGGAGAAGACCGAGTACGGCTGGACGACCTCGGGCACCGAGGAGTTCGTCATGGAGCTCATCGAGGCGGCGAAGCGCACCGGCAAGGTCGATCCCAATCGCATCTACATCACGGGGCACTCGATGGGCGGCTACGGCTCCTGGACCCTCGGCGCGCACCACGCCGACGTCTTCGCCGGTGTGGCCGCCTACGCCGGAGCGCCGTCACCGATCTGGATCGACGAGAAGGCGGGTACGATCGAGGCGATCGAGATGGGCGTCCTGCCGAACTTCTACAACCTGCGCCTCCACTTCTATCAGAGCCTCGACGACAGGAACGTCCCGGCCTTCGCCAACGAGTTCGCGGCCGGCGCGCTCGCGGAGCTGAAGAAGGAATACCCCGAGGGCTTCGACTATCGCTACGACCGGGTGGACGGCCGCGGCCACGCCGCGCCTGAGGACGGCTACCTCCCGAGCCAGCGCTGGGTGGCCGAACGCGAGCGCGTGCCGCGCCCGAAGTCCTTCCTCTGGCAGCCCGCGCTCCGCTGGAAGAAGCAGTTCTTCTGGCTCTACTGGAACGACCCGCGGCCCTACTCGGTCATCCGCGCCCGCGCGCTCGAGGACAACGTCATCTCGATCGAACAGATCGAGAGTCGGGTCGAGATGAAGGACTACTCGGTGCTGCTCGGCGATCCCCTGGTCGATCTCTCGAAGCCGGTGACGATCAAGCTCGACGGCGAGGTCAAGTTCGAGGGCACGGTCGAGGCCCGGCTCTCGACCCTGCTCCTCACGATCCCCCGCAACGACCCGCACCTGCTCTTCGACAGCCGCGTCGATCTCTGACCCGAGATCGGAGCGCCGGGCTCGCCCGGCCGCCCCGGCGGGCCTGATCAGGGCACGAGCACCGGCAGCCGGAAGAGCGCCGAACCCGCGGAGAGACCGACGCCGATGCGACCGCCGAGGACCGGGAAGTAGCGCTCGATCGTGACGGCGGCCCGCTGCCGCCCGTCGATCAGGACGCGAAGATCGCCCCGCGCGCGGTCGAAGTCGATCAGGATCTCGTGCCAGATCATCTCGCCGTCGCGACGAGACTCGAGGGCAGGATCGAGAGCGACCGTCCCGAGGACCTCGATCTCGTATTCGTTCCAGGACTCGAGCCGGATCTCGTCCGGGCCGATCACCACGGACATCGACCGGATCGCGTGGCGCCCCTCGTGGTTCGCGAACTCGAACTCGACCGGCCAGGCGGTCTCGTCGTCCCAGGCGAAGGACCCCTTCAGCTCGAAGCGGTCGTCGGATCCGTGGCGAGAGGGAAGGATCATGAGCGCGCCGTCGAGTTCGGCCATCACGTGGTGAGCACCCGCGAAGCGATCGATGTAGCCGGCGGAGACCGAAGGTCCGGGCGCCGCGGCCAGCACCCGCTCGCGGAGGCGGTCGAGGAGCGCCCGCGCGTGGCCGAAGCGGGTCCCGATCGCGCGCAGGAGCAGGGCCTCGGCGTCCCGGCTCGTCGCCGCGCCGCGCAGCGTGTCGAGGAAGACGGACATGCCGCCCTCCTGGCGCTCGTCGAGCTCCGTGACCAGGAGCCGCGCCGCCCCGTACCAGGCGACCGCGTCGGAGTCGGGCGCGTCGCCGATGAGGTCGGCGGGCTCCGGCCAGCAGCCGGTGTCGATGGCGGCGCGCATGTTCGCCAGGGTCAGCGCCTCCTGTTCGCGGCCGAGGCCGGGATTGGCGAACTCGAGCGCGAGATCGGCCGCATAGTCGGCCAGACCCTCGGTCAACCAGACCGGCCAGAGGACCTCGCCCTCGGGCCGCAGGCGGAAGGCCAGGACGTGGTGGAGTTCGTGATGAAGCGTGTGGCGCAGGATGAGCGGGACGAAGCCGTCCGCGGGGAGCCCTTCGTTCTCGAGGATCGACGCGTCGCAGTAGGCCCTGTTCGTCTCCGGGGTCGAGAAGCCGTAGGTCGAGTCGAGCATCCCCTGACCGAAGGTGGCCTCGATCTCGAGCCAGCGCTCGGCGTCGGCGACGAGATGGAGGTCGAAGATCTCGTCGGGCGCGATCTCGCCGCCGAGCAGGCGGGCCTGGACGGTGAGGCCGCGATCGAGCTCGGCGGCCAGCATGGCGAGGAGGTCCTTGTCGATCCGGTCGCCGTGCAGACGGACCCGCCCGCTGCGGACGACCTGCATCCTTCCCAGCTCGGCGTCGTGACGGGCCGACGGCAACGCCAGGAAACCGAGATCCTGGTCGCCGACGATGAAGTCCACCGAGACGACGAAGTCGAGATCGATGACGTCCGCCGCGACCGGATCGGAGCTGAAAGACGCCACCGCGTAGGGCATCGCGGCGCGGACCTTCCCCTCGCGGTCGCGGATCAGCCAGTGAGGCAGGCCGTCGCGGGCGCCGAGACCGATCACGTAGCGCCCCCTCTCGAGCAGCTTGCCGAAGACGAAGCAATCCTCGTCCAGTCGCAGCCGCACGAGCTGGGCTGCGATCTTGCGATCGTCGCCCTCGAGACCGTCGGCGGCGAGCGCGAACTCACGCGCTCCGCGGGCGGCGAGGGGCAGCTCCCGGACCGCGATCCTCAGGCCACCGGCTCCCACCGGCTCGCCGAAGCTCGCGCCGCGGGCCGCCTCGAGGAAGGCGGCGGCGGTGGCGGGGCCCTCCTGGGCGCCGACCGTGACGCCGAGAGACAGGATGAAGATCAGAATTCTCGGACCGTGCATGGCAATCCATCGCTCGTCGGGGTCGCGGAGCCGGCAGCTCGCCGGGATCGGGAATCGATCGGAGCGGAGTCCTGCCCCGAATCAGGCCCCGGAGTACGACCGACCTGATCGGTGCACCCGGGAGCCCCGGGATGTTACCCGATGATGATTTCGCCGGAGTCGATTCTTCCCAGCGGGATCGGGCTGGACTACGCTGACTATCGTTGCCGCCGGCCCCGCGGGGCCGGCGGGGCGCAGCGCCGAGAGGCTGCCGCGACAAGCCGTTCCACGACCACCGCCGGACCCAGCCCGGGAGATTCGCCATGGCCCTCAGCCCCACACCGGCGCGCAGCCGCGCCGCCCTCGCCTTCGCCGTCGTCCTGAGCCTCGCGGCCCTGGGCTCCGAGCTGCGGGCCCAGACCTCGCTCACGACCAACTACACCGGCAACACGGGCTCGAGCTGCAACATGTTCGAGATCAAGTCCCTGACCGGCTCGCTGCTCACGGGCTTCGACATCCACTTCACGGGAACGGCGACCTTCGAGGTCTGGACCCTGAACACGACGGGGACCTATCTCGGCAACGAGAGCAGCAACGCCAACTGGACGCTCCAGGGCACGGCGCCCAACCTCGTCTCGCTCGGCATGAACACGCCGACCCCCATGGGGCTCAACCTGAACATCCCGATCCCGGCCGGCGTCACGCAGTCGGTCTACATCACCGTGACCGCGGCGGGCGGAGGGACGGTCTGGTACAACGCCGGCCTCACCCAGGGAACGCTGCACGCCAGCAACAGCGACCTCGAGGTCTACGTCGGCAACGCCGGCTCCTACTTCAACGCGACCATCGTCGGCCGGGGCTGGAACGGCACGGTCTACTACTCGCCGCTCGCGACCGTGAACGACGACATGAGCCTCGACGCCATCACCGCGCCGACGGGCCAGGATCTGAACTGCAGCGCGACCCTCACGGCCGCCGAGACGGTCTCGGTCAGCGTCCGCAACACCGGCATCAACACCGTGGCCGCGGGCAGCACCCTTCTGCTCTCCTACCAGATCGACGGCGGTCCGGTGATCACCGAGGCGGCGCTCCTCGCCACCTCGCTCAGCACCGGCCAGACCCTCGCCTACAGCTTCGCGACCACCGCCGACTTCTCGGTGCCGGGTCCCCACACGGTCACGGCGGCGGTGTCCTACGCTCTCGATCTCGATCCCGCGAACGACGCCCTGACGGCCGTCATCGCCAACGGACCGCCCGAGGTGACGACCTATCCCTTCGTCGCGACCTTCGACGGTCTGACCGCTCCCGGCGACCTCCCGCCCGCGGGCTGGGCCCAGGACCCCGCCGATGCCAGCGGGAACTTCGCGGACTGGTCGTTCACGAACACGGTCTCGGCCACGACGGCCGGCGGACCGACCACGGATGCGAGCGGCGGCGGCTACTTCGCCTACGTCGACGACGCGGGCGAACACGCGGCCGTCATCCTGCGCAGCCCCTGCCTCGACCTCGGCGCCCTCGTCTCGCCCCGGCTGAGCTTCTATCTCTGGAGCAACAACGCCAATCCCTCCCCGACCTCGGCCCAGGCGATGTTCTCGATCGACGTCATCTCGCTCACCACGGGCATGGTCACGACCGACGCCTTCGGACCGGTGGGCCATCTCGGCGCCGCCTGGAACTACCAGTTCCTCGATCTCCTGCCCTGGTTCAGCGAGAGGATCCAGCTGGTCTTCCGGGTGAACTCGGCGAACGGCAGCTCGCTCCACGACATCGCGCTCGACGAGATCGCGGTCTACGACCCGTTGCCCACGCCCGGCCAGGGCCCGCAGCCGGGCCTCGCCGTCATGGACATCAACGACGCGCGCAACGGCAACCTCGAGCCCACCTTCGTACCCGGCAACGGCCCCTACTACGCCAGTGCTCAGGTCGGCGGCCTCATCGCCTTCGAGTTCGAGGGCGAGCCCAACCGACCGATCGTCCTCCTGAGCGGCCCTCTCAACCCCGTGGCCGCGACCTTCCCGAACGTGGGTCAGTTCGACATCGGCGGACCGATCGACCCCCTGACCGGCATTCCGACCGCGCTGATCGTCCTCGCCGACGGCGGCAACGCCCAGGGTCTCAACGCCTTCTTCGTGCTCTCGGCGGCCGGGCGCAGCGACATCGGTTTCGGCGTCCCCAACCTGCCGCTCGGCCTGCTCGGCAGCTTCCAGGCGGCGATCTTCACCAGCGGCGCGAACGGCGCTCCCGTGGCCCTCAGCAACGCGATCCAGCTGACTCTTAACTGAATCCCCACGAAGCGGGCTCGCCCCCGGGGCGAGGCGAGCTCGCCGGCGCTCCCGGGCCCGGCCGCGCCGAGCGCGGCTGCCTCGGGTGCCGAAGTCGCGTCATGTCATCAGGTTCCGGCGAAGTCGTGACCTTTCCGCGACAGGCGCGACGAATTGTCGACGAGAAGCCGCGAATCCGATGACTTTCCGCTCCACAAAAGCGCGCCCGATCACTACGCTACCGGGGCGGATCAACATCCGCTTCGCGTGCCAGACATCACCGACCTGCGGCCTCGACCTCGAGTTCGAGGGTCGATGACTGGACCCGGACGCGACTTTGCCATTTGCCAGTTCAACAGTTCCGGAGCACACCCGATGACGAAGACACTTCTTCGCGCGAGAATCACCCATCTCGCTCTCGCTCTCGCTCTCTTCGCCTCGCTCGCGAGCGCGCAGAGCCTGACCACCACGTTTACGACCAACAACGGCCAGTCGGGCAACATGTTCGACGTCAAGACCGTCGCCTCGGCCGTCATCATCAACGACTTCGATATCAACATCGACACGGGGATCACGGCCAACATCGACGTCTGGGCCGTCACCGGCGGCGGCACGATGCTGGGCGTCGAAAACAACCCCGCGGCCTGGACCCTCCTGGGCACGGCGACCGGCGTCGTCTCAGCCGGCACGGATGTGCCGACCAATCTCGGACTCAGCCTCGGCTACATCATTCCTCCGGTTTCCACCCAGGGCTTCTACATCACCGTGACGAGCGGCACGGGCATGAACTACGTGACGGCCCCTGGCGCCTTCCAGACCATCGCGGCCTCCGACTCCTTCCTGGAGATCTATCACGGCTTCGGCAAGGCTCTGTCCGGCTATCCGACCACCTTCGGCAGCAACTTCGGCGGCCCGACGCCCGGTGTCAGCGCGGCGCGGACCTGGTCAGGCACGATCTACTACACGCCCCAGTCCGGTCTCGCCGACGACCTCGCCCTGACCTCGGTCAGCGCGCCGATCGACAGCGTCGCCTGCGAGTTCCTGTCCGCTACCGAGACCGTGACCGCGACTTTCACCAACTTCGGCAGCAACACCGTCTTCACCGGCTCGCTCGTCCAGCTCGACCTCACCGTCGACGGCGGCTTCGTCACCAGCGAGTTCGTCCTCCTGCCGGCCGACCTCATGCTGGGACAGTCCTACACCCACACCTTCACCGCCACGGCCAACTGCGCGGCCGCCGGTGCCCACACGATCGACGTCACCGTCGTCTACGCCGGCGACCTCGACCCGGCCAACGACACCAAGTCGATCGTCGTCAACAGCGGCAACCCGAACACGATCACCTCCTACCCCTGGTTCGAGGACTTCGAGACCGCGCCCACCGTCAACGGACTGGTTCCGCCCACCGGCTGGAGCCAGGACCAGACCGACGGTACCGGCACCTACAGCGACTGGTACTTCGAGGTCGGTCTGACCTCGTCGCTCAACACCGGTCCGAACGGCGACCACACCACGGGCGGCGGCTTCTACGCCTACACCGAGGACTCGGGCAACTTCGCCCAGACCAACCTCGACACGCCCTGCCTCGACCTGGCCACCCTGGTCAACCCGACGCTCAGCTTCTGGCTGCACTCCCACAACAACACGGTGCCGGCCACGACCAACCAGAACTTCATCTCGGTGGACGTCATCACCTACCCGGGCGGCACGGTCACCATGGACCTCCTCGGTCCGCTGGGTGACTCCGGTGCTCCGGACTGGGCCTCCTCGACCTGGAACCAGCACTCGGTCAACCTGAGCGCCTTCGCGGGTCAGCTCATCCAGCTGCGCTTCCGCAGCCGCACCGACGGCGGCGGCTTCAACCACGACATCGCCATCGACGACGTCGCGGTCTTCGAGCCGGTCGCCACGCCCGGCCAGGCGCCGCGCCCGGGCCTCGCGGTCTTCGACATCGAGAACGCCCTGAACGGCAACCTGCAGTCGGTCTCG
Source organism: Planctomycetota bacterium (assembly GCA_041601735.1). GTDB lineage: Bacteria > Planctomycetota > DRQF01 > JACKGY01. The sequence goes on from JBFIHP010000011.1 coordinate 7,076, forward strand.
AGCGGCGCGGGCGGCCCCTACTACACCAACGTGACCCAGGGCAGCAGCTTCAACTTCCACTTCGAGGGTGAAGCAAGCCAGCCGATCGCGGTCGTCTACGGCGCCCTGAACCCGGTCTCCGCCACCTACCCCGGCGGCATCGGTCAGTTCGACATCGGCGGCCCCGGCGTCGATCCCCAGGGCATCCCGCTGAACATCGGTGTCTTCGTGAACGCCATCGCCTGGGCCTCGAACCCGGTCGGCTTCCCGCTCGACGCCCTGTTCTTCACGAACGGCACGGGCACGGCCGACATCGGCTTCCAGATGCCGAACTTCGGCATCCCCGGCGGCACGGTGCTGACGACCTTCCAGTCGGCCATCACCTCGGCGGCGGCGCCCTTCGTCTACATCAGCAATGCCATCGAGGTCACGATCAACTGATCGCCTCGAGCTAGCGCAGGCAAGCTCCACAGGGGGGCGAGTCCTTCGGGACTCGCCCCCCTTCTTCGTGGACGCATCCTCGGCGGGGGCATCCGCGCCCGGCCGGCGGCGCCCCCTCCCCGGTCTCCGGAACGACCGGGCTCCCCGCCCGGCGTCCTTCGGCGGCAGGCAAGCCGATCCGAGGCCCCCGGCGCCCCGCCGACCGAAACCCCGGATTCCCGCGGGCTTGGAGCCGACCGGCCCGCCGCAACCCCGCCGCGCTGTGGACTTGGAGTCACGACTTCGGTCCGATGTCGAGTTGTTTTGTCTACTTTCGCGACTCCGCGACTCGTAGATTGCGCCCGTCGGGAACGCAGCCGGAGGCGGCAGGCACCCGGTTTCATCGCCCGGAGGGACCCCGAGGGTTCCGGTCGGGCAACCGGAAGGCGCAGCAGCCCGCGATCGATGCGTCCCGAGAGCACTCAGGGTTCCGACGTGATCGGTGATGAGCCCACGCGGAGGGAGTGCTCCGGTGCCTCAGTCAGGTGTTCGCACGAGAGCTGAATCGCGAGTTGATCCGCGTCAGCGAGCGGACCGCCAACACGGAGATGGAAATCTCATGAGTTCCTTCAGATCGATCATCGTGATCGTCGCCCTGGTGATCGTCGTCGCCATGAACGGCTCGGCCCAGGCTCCCGATCTCATGTACCTGCAGTTCAACGAAGGCAGCGGCACGACCACGGCCGACACGGCGCTGCCGGGCGGCCTCTCGGCGACGCCGACCCTCACCGGCCTCGCCGGCTGGTTCACGACCAGCCCCCAGCTCGGCGCCGCGGCGCTCTTCCTTCCGTCCACGGCCGCGGCGGGCAACAACTGCAAGACCGGCGCGCCCTTCACCCTGTCCGGCGACTGGACGATCGAGTTCTGGTACTTCGGCACCGATAGCTCGACGACCACGCGCTACATCCTCGGCGACTCGACGAGCACGACGCCCTTCCGTCTCTACAAGACGGGCGCCGCGAACATGTTCTTCGGCGCGACCAACTTCAACGGCTGGACGCTCGAGAACGCCTACACGCCGAACGTCTGGACGCACATCGCGATCAGCTACGACTTCACCGCGAAGATCCTGACCGTCTACAAGGACGGCGTCTTCCTCGAGCAGAACTCGAACACCTCGACCGGCGTCCTGGGCATCACCAGCGCCAACGGCCTGTCGATCGGCGGTGCGGGTACCTCGACCCAGTTCCAGGGCGCGATCGACGACTTCCGCCTCTGGGGCAGCGTTCGCTCGCAGGCCCAGATCATGAGCAACATGAACATCGAGCTCATGTCCTTCAGCGATGACGTCGCGGTCGAGTCGATCGCGGTCGCGTCCACCGGCACGGGTTGTGCTCCGCTGGCCGCGAACGAGCCGGTCGGCTTCACGATCCGCAACGTCGGACTGAACGCCATCCCGGCCGGGACCTTCTTCACGGCCGACCTGGTCGTCGATGCCGGCTCGCCGATCACGGAGGGCTTCCTCACGACCCTCAACCTGAACAGCGGCCAGGGCGAGAGTTTCACCTTCGTCGCGACCGCCGACCTCTCTTCGCTCGGTGCCCACACCGTCGATGTGGCCGTCGCCGTCGCCGGCGATCTCAACCCGCTGAACGACGGCCTCCAGACCGCGGCCTTCAGCGGTGGTCAGGGCTACGTCTCGAGCTTCCCCTGGGCCGAGAACTTCGACGGAGCGGTCGCGCAGAACTCGACCATTCCGCCCTTCGGCTGGCAGCAGGACCAGAACGACGCCACCGGTGCCAGCACCGGAGACAAGGACTGGTACATGCACACCGGCACGACGACCTCGAGCAACACCGGTCCGAACGGCGACGCCACGACGGGAACGGGCTACTACGCCTACGTCGAGGACGGCGGCGGCAGCCATCCCTTCGTCAACCTGATCTCGCCCTGCCTCGATCTGTCGAGCCTCATCGCGCCTCAGCTGAACTTCGCCGCCTTCTCCTACAACGCCAATCCCGGCGGCTTCGCGACGGGGGCCAACCTGCTCGCGGTGGACGTGATCAGCTACCCCGGCGGCATCGTCACGACGGACGTCTTCGGCCCGATGTTCCACGATCCGGCCAATACCGGCACCTGGGCGCAGTCGAGCTGGCAGACGAAGACGGTGAGCCTGGCTCCCTTCGCCGGCCAGACGATCCAGCTGGTCTTCCGGGCCAGCAGCGACAACAGCGGCATCGCGAACACCTTCTATCACGACATCGCCATCGACGACGTTCTGGTCTTCGAGCCCGCCGCGACCCCGGGCCAGGCGCCGCGCCCGGGCCTCGCCGTCCTCGACGTCGCCAACGCCCGGAACGCCAACTTCGCGGCGGTGAGCTCCGGCCTCGGCGGTCCCTACTTCAGCTCGATCACGCAGGGTTCGGACTTCGGCTTCCACTTCGAGGGCGAGTCCTTCCAGCCGATCGCGCTGGTCTACAGCGCGCTGAACCCCGTGTCCGCCACCTATCCGGGCGGCATCGGCCAGTTCGACATCGGCGGTCCCGGCGTGGACATGAACGGTCTGCCGCTCAACCTCGCGGTCTTCGCCAACGCCATCGGTTGGGTCCAGGCCGGAGCGCCCGGCTTCCCCTTCGACGCGATCTTCTTCACCTCGACGGGGGGCAGCCTCGACCTGTCCTTCTCGATGCCGCCCTTCGGCATCCCGGCGGGCACGGTGCTGACGACCTTCCAGGCCGCCATCACCTCGGCCGCGGCTCCCTTCGTCTACCTGTCGAACGCGGTCCAGGTCACGCTCAACTGAGGGGCGATCGATCGCTCCGCAAGGCGGAGGCAGGCTCCGACCTGCCTCCGCGACCGGAGCCTCGAGAAGCCGAACGAAAAAACACCAGGCGGATGCCAGGCGCGAGATCGCCTCATCCAGAATCCGGAGTGAACCGATGAGAACCTCCAGTCTTCGAGTCGCGATGATGCGCTCGATCATGACCATCGCCCTTCTGGCGTCGATCGCGACCGCCCAGTCGCTCACGACGACCTTCGCCGGCGGCAACGGCCTCGCCGGCAACATGTTCGACGTCTCGACCCTCGGGTCGAGCGTCATCATCGACGACCTCGACGTCAACATCGACGCCGGCACCTTCACCGTCGATGTCTGGGCCGTCACCGGCGGCGGCAGCTTCGAGCCGGTGCACGGCAACGCCGCGGCCTGGACCCTGATCGGCTCGGCGCCCAACATCACCTCGGCCGGCCCCAACCTGCCGACCAACCTCGGCCTGAGCATGGGCTACCTCATCCCGCCGGTCACGACGCAGGGTCTCTACGTCACCTGCACCTCCGGGAGTCCGACCAACTACACCAACGGCACCAACGGCGGCGGCATCTACGTCTCCGATTCCTTCCTGGCCATCCACGAGGGCATCGGCAAGGGTCTGTCGGGCTATCCCACGACCTTCAGCACGACGGTCGGCGGCGGCACGCTGCCCTTCCCGAGCGCCTCGTCGCGCATCTTCAACGGCACGATCTACTACACGCCGGTCACCGGATTCAGCGACGACCTCTACCTGGCGACGATCAGCGCGCCGGTGGACTCGGTGGCCTGCGAGTTCCTGACCGCGACGGAGACCGTCACCGCCACCTTCGTCAACGTCGGCTCCAACACGGTCCTGGCCGGTTCGCTGATCCAGATCGACCTCGTCGTCGATGGTGGCGCCCCGGTCTCCGAGTTCATCACCACGCCGAACGACCTCCTGCTCGGCCAGTCCTACACCCACACCTTCGCGGCCACGGCGAACCTCGCGGCCCCCGGCGCCCACACGATCGACGTGACCGTCTTCTACGGCGGCGACCTCGATCCTTCGAACGACGGCAAGTCGAAGGTCGTCAACAGCGGCAGCGCGACGACCGTGACCGTCTTCCCCTGGCTCGAGAACTTCGACTCGACGACCGTGGACAACACGACCATCCCGCCCACCGGCTGGACCCAGGATCAGAGCGACGGCAGCGGCACCAACAGCGACTGGTACTTCAAGACCGGCACGACCGGTTCGGTCAACACCGGTCCGAACGGCGACCACTCGAGCGGCAGCGGCTACTACGCCTACACCGAGGACTCGGGCAACTTCGCCCAGACCAATCTGGACTCGCCCTGCCTCGACCTCTCGAGCCTGATCGCTCCGCAGATGAACTTCTGGTTCCACTCCTTCAACTCGAACAGCACGCCGACGACGAACCAGAACTTCCTCGCGGTGGACGTCATCAGCTTCCCGGGCGGGACGATCACGATGGACGTCGCCGGGCCCTACGGCCACCAGCCGGCGGCCAACTGGGCGGCCTCGACCTGGACCCAGGGCACCGTCAACCTCGCGCCCTTCGCGGGTCAGCTGATCCAGCTGCGCTTCCGCAGCCAGACCAGCGGCGGCAGCACGACCCACGACATCGCGATCGACGACATCGGCGTCTTCGAGCCGGTTCCGACCCCGGGCCAGGCGCCCCAGCCGGGCCTCGCGGTCTTCGACATCGAGAACGCGGTCAACGGCAACCTGGCGCCGGTCTCGACCGGGCTGGGCGGCCCCTACTTCACGACCGTCACCCAGGGCCAGGGCTTCACGCTCCACTTCGAGGCCGAGGCCTTCCAGCCGATCGCGGTGGTCTACGGCGCCTTGAATCCGGTCTCCGCCACCTACCCCGGCGGTATCGGTCAGTTCGACATCGGCGGCCCCGGTGTGGACGTGAACGGCATCCCGCTCAACCTCGCCGTCTTCGTCAACGCCATCGGCTGGGTCCAGGCCGGCGCGCCCGGCTTCCCCTTCGACGCGCTCTTCTTCACCAAGACGAGCGGTCAGCTCGACGTGGGTCTCGCCATGCCGCCCTTCGGCCTCCCGACCGGCACGGTGCTCACGACCTTCCAGTCCGCCATCGCCTCGAGCAGCGCACCCTTCGTGCACCTCTCGAACGCGATCGAGGTCACGCTGAACTGAGCTGACCCGCTCGAGACGACCAAGCAGAGGGGGACGAGCTCGGGCTCGTCCCCCTTCTTCTTGATCGGCACCGCCGCGCTCGGCCTCAGCGGCGCAGGCGGGCGTGGATGGCGTCGAGGCGCTCGTACTCCTGCCCTTCGATCACCTGGTAGGCATCGGGAACTTCCTGGATCTCGGCGATGAAGTCATCGTCCTCGTAGTAGTAGTCGCGGAAGGGGCCGCGGCAGCTGTCGATCACCTCGGCATCGAAGCCGTTCTCGTCGAGGCGGCGCAGGGTCTTCTCGAGGTCGGCCATCGAGGACTGGATGAAGAGCAGGGACCCGCGCGGGCGCAGCCGCTTGTGGGCGTTGAGGATCAGCTCGTCGATGAAGTAGCGGCGGTTCCGCTTGCCGCTCTTGCAGAAGGGCGGGTTGGTGACGATGAGATCGAAGCGGCCCTCGACGTCGAGCCAGTCCGCGACCACGAGATCGACCACCTCGCCGCAGTCATGCGCCTCGAGGTTCTTCTCGGTGGACTCGAGGAGTTCCGCCTGGTACTCCGTCGCCACCACGCGCCCTGCGCCGCCGCGCTCCAGGAGGATCGTGTGGATGGCGGTCCCGGCGCCCAGCTCGAGCACCTCGCGGTCGCGGTAGATCTCGGGGTGTTCGGCGAGCACGCCGGCGAAGAAGCGGCCGTGCGGTGTTGGCTCCCAGTCGTCCTCGACGAGGCACTGGGGGCGGATGCCCAGCTCGCGCAGGTCCTGGTCGTGTTCGGCCATGATCGGGTCCTCCGTTTTCAGGGCGGGACGCCGTCGGAGCGCCTCGCCGCCTGTGGTCAGGATCGGGTCAGGACCCTCATCCTGTCCAAGTCGGGCAACGATCCCAAGTCACAACGGGCCCGGGAGATGCATCGCTACCCCTGGGCTCTGGCCCCCTCGTCCCCCGCTCCGGATACTGTCGTTATCCCCAGCATGGGCATCGAACCAGTCCCGAGGCCTCGACATGAACGCTCTCACGCCCGCGCAGAAGCGCGTCCTCGACTTCATCCGTCGCTTCATCGATCGCCGCGGCCACCCGCCGACCCGGGCGGAGATCGCCGACGGCCTCGGCTTCCGCTCGCCGAACGCCGCGGCCCAGCATCTGCGCCTGCTCGAGAAGAAGGGCGCCCTCCGGGTCCATCCCGGCCTCGCGCGCGGCCTCAGCCTGAACGAGGAGACGCCGCCCTCCGGCCTGCCGCTGGTCGGCGAGGTCGCCGCCGGTAGTCCCATCCTCGCCGCCGAGAACGTCGAGCGCCGCGTCGCCGTCCCCGAAGGTCTCTTCAGTCCCCGTCCCGACTACCTGCTGCGCGTACGCGGCGAGTCGATGATCGAGGCCGGCATCCGTCCGGGCGATCTGGTCGCCGTCCACCGCCGGGAGAACACGCGCGAGGGCGCCCTCACGGTCGTCCGCATCGACGACGAGGTCACCCTCAAGGTCTGGCGCCGCAAGGGCAACGCGGTCCTGCTCGAACCCCGCAACGCCGCCTACGAGAGCCTGCGCTTCGACCTCCGCCGCGACCGGGTCGCGGTCGAGGGCCTCGTGGTCGGTCTCCTCCGTCTCGACCTCAGGATCTGAAGGAGTCGCATCATGAAACCGGCTCGCCCCCTCGACTCCGATCCTTCGCGACCCGATCTCGCCGTGCAGCGGCCGGTGACGAGCCTCGACGAGCTCCGCCGCAAGCTCGCCGAGCGAACGCAGACCCGCCCCGACCGACCCGAGCGTCTGAGCAGCGGCTGGTCCGCGCTCGACGACGCGCTCGGCGGCGGCTTCATGCGCGGCGCCCTCAACGAACTCGCCGCCCTGCGTCCCGGCTGCGGTCTCTTCGAGGTCCTCCTGCCCGCCTTCCTGAACGAGAGGAGCGAGCCCGGCCGACCGCCCCGCTTCTGGGCCTGGGTCGATCGCGAGGCACCGCCCTACCCGCCGGCCCTCGCCCGGCTCGCCTTCCCGCTCGACCGCTGGCTCGTGGTGCGACCGCGGCGGCTCGACGAGCAGTTCTGGGCGCTCGAGCAGATCCTGCGCTCGGGGCTCTGCGCCGGCGTCGTGAGCCGGCTCGGGAGCGGCTCGCGCGCCGGACTCGATCCCGACCTGCGCCGCCTCCAGCTCGCCGCTCGCGAGGGCGACTGCACGGCCTTCCTCCTGCGCTCCGCGCGCGACCTGCAGCGCTCCTCGCCGGCCCCCCTGCGTCTGCTCGCTCGTCCCCTCCCCGGGCGAGGTCGGAGACGTCGTCTGATGATCGAGGTCCTGAAGACCCGCGGCCGCTTCGACGCGAGCCCGGTCCTCCTGGAGTGGAGCCACGATGCGCTGGATGAGCCTGCGCTTTCCCGAGCTTGCGCTGGAGAGCCTGACCAGGGCCCGCGACCGGGCCTCGAGCGGGCCCCTCGCGCTCTCCCGGCCTGAGGGTCGCCGCGAACTGCTCGGCGCCGTCTCGCCCGAGGCCCGCCGCCGCGGCGTCCGTCCCGGGCAGACGGTGACGGCCGCGCGCGCGGTCTGCGCCGAGCTCGAGGTCCGTCCCGAGGACGAGCGACGCGAACGCGCGCTGCTCGAGGGTCTGGCCCTGGCCATGCAGCGATTCAGTCCCGACGTCTGCATCGACCGGATCGGCTCGGGCTCGGCCCTCCTGATCGAGGTCGGTCGTACGCTGCGCCACTTCGACGGCGAGCCGGGCCTGCTCGCCGAGGTCGAGAGCCTCCTCGATCGTCTCGATCATGCCCGCCGCATCGTCCTGGCCCCGCGACCGGCGGCCGCCTCCTTCCTCTCGCGCCTGCCCGCGCAGACGCCGCGCTCGATCGGCGCGACCGCGC
>JBFIHP010000012.1:0-15175 GCA_041601735.1 Planctomycetota bacterium
CGACCAGGCCGGCCCTGGTCAAGGTCGCGGCCCGGGGCGTCCACACCCTTGCCACGTCGAGCATGGCCGACCCCCGGTGACTCGCCGCGGACGGGGCCGAGTGGTTCTCCAGGCCCCGCCGTTCGCGAGAACCGTGGAGCCGGAAGGACTGCTGAAGCGCTCCGGCCCTCGCGGTCGAGGGCCGGTTCCGGATCAGCCCTGCGCGCTCTGCTCCACGTCCTTGCCCGAGTGGGGCGCCGCCAACGGGACGGCGCTCGAGCGGATGTGGAGATCGCGCTGCGGAAAGGGAATCTCGATGCCGAGCTCGTCGAGCTTGCGGTTGATGAGCGTGTTGATGCGGTGGAGGAGTGGCACCTTCACCGACGGGTCGGGAACGAAGACGCGCAGCTCGAAGTCGAGCGAACTCTCGCCGTGGTTGAGGAAGAAGGCCGAGGGCGCGGGGTCGGTCATGACCTCGGGCTGGTCCTTCGCGATCTGCAGGAGCAGTGCCGTCACCTGCTCGACGTCGGTGCCGTAGGCTACGCCGATCGGAACGACGAGGCGGATGATCGTGTCGCCCCGAGTCCAGTTCGTGACGTCCTGGGTGATCAGGCTCCGGTTCGGGACGATGATCTCCTGGCGATCGAAGTTGATGACGGTCGTCGCGCGGATGTTGATGCGCTGGACCTTGCCCGAGGTCGAGCCGATGGTCACCACGTCGCCGACCCGGACGGGCCTCTCGACCAGCAGGATGATGCCGCTGACGAAGTTGGAGACGATCTCTTGGAGACCGAAACCGAGACCGACGCCCACCGCCGCCATGAGCCAACCCAGACGCGACAGATCGAGATGCAGGGCCGACAGCACGAGGAGGAGGCCGATGGTGAAGACGCCGTAGCGCGAGATGGTCAGGACCGCGTACTTGAGCCCGGAGTCGAAGTTCACCTGGGGGAAGATCGCGAACTCGTAGATCCCCGGGAGGGTCTTCAGCAGGAAGTAGGTGCCGACGCCGTAGAGGAGGGTCTCGAGGAGGTCGAAGAGCGAGACGAATTCGTCGATCTCGCCGGTATCGCGGATGTCGTAAACCTTGACCAGGTCGAGGGACTTGATCGCTTCGATGTCGAGACCCCACAGGCCGGCAACGATCAGGCCGCCGCCGATGATGAACAGGACGCGGAGCGTGGCGCGAACCTGGGCCACCCTGGCAAGGGTGCTGTCGCCGTCGGCCGTCTCGTGCGCCGCTCTCTTCGCGGGCGAACCGCCGCCCCCGCTCGGTGACGACGAGGCCGGGCGCTCCTCTTCCGTCGCGGCCGCGGTCTCGCCGGCCGCTGCGGCCGCCAGCCTCCTGGTCACGATGGTCTCCGATGCGGCGGCCACGACCTTGAAGAGCATGCTGAGGGCCAGGAATACCAGCAGGGACTGGGTGAGGCCGGCGGCGAGCACGCCGGCGCTGTAGCGGTAGCCGGCGAACTGAAGCCCGACCACGCCGACCAGGACGAGACAGGCGAGCGTGCTGAAGATCGGCCAGCGGCGCGCGACGAAGCCCGTCCCGAACGTGCTCTGCCAGTAGCGCGAGAAGGCGGAGCGCGGCTGGAGGACGAGGATGATCGCGGCGAAGGCGCAGATCAGAAAGGCCGTGTTGGCGAGCCGGGGGAGGGTCTCGAGCGGCACTCCATCCAGGATGAAGGGCGGCCGAGCCAGAACCGAGCCGATGGAGTGGAAGACGAAGTAGCCGATGAACGCGATGCGCAGCGCCAGATGCAGCCGGTGCGAGGCCTCCTGGTCCATCCCGAACTGCACCTGCGCGGTGCCGCGCCCGGCGAAGAAGGAACGCGAGAAGAAGAGGCCGAGCAGCATGACCGCGAGATGCTCGAGGAGATTCGACAGGACCGGTGCGATCGTCTCGGGCAGTTCGGCCACCAGCGCCACGCGGCTCGCGATGAAGAAGCAGGTCGGCACCATCGCCACGCTGACGATGCTCGTGCCGACCGTGGCGAGACGATCCTTGAGGCCGGTCTCGTTCTTGAGCGCGCGGTCGTTCATGCGCGTCACGATCCGACGGAGCTTCTGGCGCGTCCAGTAGAGCGCGATCGGCAGGACCACGAGCAGGAAGAGAGCGGCGGCGAGCGTGCCGATCTTCTTGACGCTCGCCGAGAGCTCGTCCCGGGTCTCGGTTGATCCGAGCCCCCGCGCCCAGGTCGCGACGACGGTCCACTCGGCGTTCACGCGAGGCAGGATCTCGGGGCCCAGGGGCAGCGCATCACGGATCCAGAACACCTTGGATCGGATGAAGCCCTCGAGGTCGGCGAGAGCCTCGCCGCGCTCCACGAGCGCGAGCTGGAGTTCCTGGCCGAGTCCGATGAGATCGGTCAGGACGTCCTTCTCCGTCCGCATGGCGCTGCGGTAGGGCTCGAAGATCTCGTCCGCGTCCTGCCGAAAGCGAGCGGCCTCGCGATCGCCGAGCTGAGCCGCGGTCTTCTCGACCTCCTCGTTCCAGTCGTCGCGTACGCCGAAGAGCTTGTTCTCGAGTTCGATCCGGCGCGAGCGCGATTCACCGAGTTCGCTGATGACGTCACGGGAGAGCGTCCTTTCGAGCGACTGCCGCCTCGTCTTCAGCCGCTGCATCGTGAACTTGATCCGCTCACCGGCGAGTTCGCCGTCGCCGACCTTGTCGAGGTAGGCGCTGAGGCTCACGAGTTCGGCCTGCTCGGCGGACAGGCGGCGCTGCTGTTCCTCGAGGTCGGACTTCAAGGCGAGACGGATCTTCTCGTGCCCGCTCGTCTGCTTCTGGAAGCGCGCGATGGCGAGACGCTTCTCGGCGAGGAATCGCTCGGCGGGATCCGAGGTCGCATTCAGGGCCGCCTCGAGCTGCCTGATCTCCTCGTCTTTCTGGGTCGATTTGAGATCGATCGCCGCGCCGAGCGCTTCCGCGTAGACGTCGTGCTGCTGTTCGAGGTTCGCGAGACGGCGCTCCGCAAATTCGCGCTCGGCCAGCTGGAGCGGATCGAGGTCGGATTGCAGGGCCCGCTCGCGCTCGAGCACGCGGGTCTCGAGGCGCGCCACCTCGGCGTCGAGCAGGGCGTTCTCCTGGCGGACGCCGAGGAGGTCCTTCTGCTCGGCATCCGCCGCCTCATCGCGTTCCTGGGCGAGTCGCGCCGCGCGCTCCAGGGCCGACTGCAGCCGCTTGCGAGCATCGGCACTCAGCGTCGGCCCGTCAGCGGTACGTTGCGTCGATTTCGATTCGATCGCCCGAAACGAGGTCACGCGATCGCGTTGTTCCGCGATCTGCGTCTCGAGCGCGGCCAGTCCTTCGGCGGTCGGCGTCTCCGGCGCGGTCGGGGACGCCTGCGCTTCGAGGTCCTTCCGGCGCTGATCGAGCGCCTGCTTCCGTTCTTCGATCTGAGCGGGCAGGGCCTCCAGGGCCTGGGCACGGCCGAAGAGCCTGGTGGCTTCGTCGAGCAGTTCCACGCGGCGCTGCCAGGCGATCTTCAGCAGAGCGGCGACGCTTTCCTCGGCACCGCCCGGAAGGCCGTCGAGCTTGGCCTTCGCTTCTTCCAGGCGAGCGGCGGTCTGTGCCGGATCGAGAGGGGTCTGTTCGCTCGGCACCTCCTGTGCGAGGACCGATGCCTCGAGGACAGCCAGCAGGATCAGGCACAGGAATCGTTGTCTCACGGTTGCGCTCCAGACGAGTTGACCGGTCCTCCTCGCTCGCCACCGGCGCGACGATCCGTGGCGCACGCGCGGGGCTGATCGACCCTCGGGTGAGCTGCGACGATGCTCTGCGCGGACCGGAATGACCGGATTCGAGGGGGCGAACTGCGGGAGTACCAGGGTCAGGATGTTGCGTACCGCGCTCGACCGCCGCAAGACGGGTCCCTAAGTCCAAGGGAAACGGGAGTTGGCGGCCGTACCGGCTGCCGGTCGCGGCCGACCCTCGAGATCCTTCGCCCTCTCGCCGGAGGCGGAAATCGTCCGCCGGATCGGAACTCGACCGCGTCGTCAAGGGCTCCCGAGGCGGTCTGGTCTCCGGTCCTTCGCCGTGCCTTCTTGACGTCCGGGCGGATTAACTGTGTAATGGCGTTAATTGTTAACTGGGTTAAGCAAATGATCGACCGAGGCGGACAGCTCGCGGCGGACAGCAGCACCTGGTCGGGTTCGCGACGCCTGCTGCGGCAGAGCCACATCTTCGGTTCGGCCCTGCGCGAGGTCCTCGAGGAGCGCGTCCTCGGCGAGGTCACGCCGCACCCGCTCTCGGTGGCGCAGTTTCACATCCTGCGCGTGATGACCCTCAACGGGCATCACCGGGTGCAGCAGGTCGCCGACTTCCTCGGCGTCTCCGCCCCGGCGGCGAGCAAGAACATCGACAAGCTGGTCAAGCTCGGCCTGCTCGAGCGCATCGACGATGCCGACGATCGCCGGGTGACCCTGCTCGCCGCGAGCCGCACGGCCCGTCGGATCGTGCGCAACTACGAGAAGCGGGTGGCGCAGGTCCTTGAACCCGTGCTCGAGCAATTCACGCCGGATGAACTCGACGACCTGACCGACCTCCTGCGTCGATTCTCGACCCTCATTTACCAGCAACGCAAGCCGGAGACGGGCTTCTGTCTCCGCTGCGCGGCCTATGGCGAGTCCGGCTGCGCCATCGGCCACATGCAAGGCTTCTGTCCCTACGAGCAGGCGCGCGGAGGGTCGGAAGTGACCTAGCAGAAAGGAGACGGGGCCGTGAAAGCGAGAACGTCATCACGTTTCTGGCGAGAGCCCCTCGATGCCGCCAAGCGCATCGTCCCTCGAGGTTCCGTGCACATCAGGGAGGAGCGATGCAAGGGCTGCAACTTCTGCGTCGAATTCTGCCCTCGAGATGTCCTGGTCTCCTCTCCCAGATTCAACCTGAAGGGCTACCACCCGCCCGACGTCCTGACGGACCGGTCCTGCACCGCATGCCGTCTCTGCGAGCTGCTCTGCCCCGAGTTCGCCATCGCCGTCAGCGATGCAGAACGGGAGGTGCCTCATGCAAGCTGAAGCCTCGGGCGTCCTGACGGGAACCCACTACCTCGACGGCGACCACGCCTTCGCCGAAGGCGCGCTGGCGGCCGGATGCCGCTTCTTCGCCTGCTACCCGATCACCCCTTCCACCGAGATCGCCGAACGCACCGCGCGGCGATTTCCCCCGATGGGCGGCGTCTTCATCCAGATGGAGGACGAGATGGCCGCGATGGCGGCCGTCCTCGGCGCCGTCTGGGGCGGCGCGAAGGCCATGACCTGCACCTCGGGACCCGGTTTCTCGTTGATGATGGAGAATCTCGGCCTCGGGATCATGATGGAGACGCCCTGCGTCCTGGTGAACGTGCAGCGCGCCGGTCCCTCGACCGGCCTGCCGACCATGGTCGGACAGGCCGACGTCATGCAGGCCCGCTGGGGATCGCACGGCGACTACGAGATCATCGCGCTCGCGCCGAACTCGCCGCAGGAGTGCTTCGATCTCGCCATCGAGGCCTTCAACCTCTCGGAACGCTATCGCGTTCCGACCCTGGTCATGATGGACGAGTGCGTCGGGCACATGACCGAGAAGGTCGTGATCCCGGAGCCCGAGGAGATCGAGGTCCGGCCCCGCGAATTCACCACGAAGAAGCCCGGCGACTACCTTCCCTACGCGACCAACGGGAATCTCGTGCCGGAGATGGTCGCGGCCGGACAGGGGCATCGCATTCACTCGACCGGCCTCACCCATGACGAGCGCGGTTACCCCGACATGACCGTCGCGGCGCAGGACGTCCTCGTCCGCCGGCTCATGAACAAGATCACCACGAACTCGGCCGACATCATCCGCGTCGAGAGCGATTCGCTCGAGGGCGCGGACGTCGTCGTGGTCTCCTACGGCATCACCTCGCGGGTCGCCCGCGCCGCGATCCTGAAGGCGCGCGAAGAGGGCCATGCCGTCGGCGAACTCCGTCTCGTCACGATCTGGCCCTTCGCCGAGAACCTGATCCGTGAACTCGCCGGCAAGGTCCGCGGTTTCGTGGTTCCGGAGATCAATCTCGGACAGATCGCGCTCGAGGTCGAGCGCTGCGCCGCCGGCAGGGCGCGAACCATCTGCGTGCCGCATGCCGGCGGCAGCGTGCACGACCCCGAACGCATCTACGAGGCCATCGTGGAGGTGATGTCATGATCGTCAAGGAGACCGGAGACGCCGCGAGCGAGAGCGTCTTCAACCGCGAGGACATGCTGCGGTCCGACCGCCTTCCGCACATCTGGTGCCCGGAGTGCGGTATCGGGACCGCGCTGTCCTGCTTCACCTCGGCGCTGGGCCGCTCGAACTACGATCTCGACAAGGTCGCGGTCGTCTCGGGGATCGGTTGCTCGGGGCGCGTCGCGGGCTACGTCAAGCTCGACTCCTTCCACACGACGCACGGCCGCGCGATCCCCTTCGCGACCGGGCTCAGGCTGGCCAACCCCGAGCTCAAGGTCGTCGTGTTCAGCGGCGACGGCGATCTCATCTCCATCGGCGGCAATCACTTCATCCATGCCGCCCGGCGCAACCTCGACCTCACGGTCATCTGCGTCAACAACTTCAACTACGCCATGACGGGCGGCCAGGTCGGCCCGACGACGCCGGTCGGCGCCGTCTGTTCGACGACGCCCTTCGGGAACTCCGAGCTCCCGTTCAACCTGCCCGGGCTCGCGGCCAGCAGCGGCGCCGTCTACGTCGCCCGCTGGACGACGCTCCACGTGCGCCGGCTGATCACCGCGATGGAGGAGGCCATGGCCAAGCGAGGCTTCTCCTTCGTCGAGGTGATCTCGCCCTGCCCGACGCTCTACACGCGGCGCAACAAGCTCGGCACCGGGCTCGACCGGATGCGGGACTACCGCGACTCCTCCGACATCCGTCACGGCGCCGCCCCGGATTCGGTCGCGATCGAGTTCGGGGGTCGCATCACGCTCGGGAAGTTCGTCGATGTCGAGAAGCCGACCTTCCAGGACCGGCTCGACGACGCCATGCGGGCGTCGCTCGGCGACAAGTATCGAAAGAACGATCGCCCACCCGCGGTTCAAGCGAGCCGCCGGGCGATCAGGGAACCCTGACCCGCGGAGAACTGACATGGCCCGTACCGAGATCCGACTCACCGGCTTCGGCGGCCAGGGCGTGATCATGGCCGGCTACGTGATCGGCAGGGCGGCCGCCGTCGAGGAGGGCCGCCACGCGACGCTCAACCAGAGCTTCGGGCCCGAGGCTCGGGGCAGTGCCTGCAGCGCGCAGCTGATCCTCTCCGACGACCTCGTGACTTACCCCTACCTCCGACACTCCGACATCCTCGTCGCCATGTCGCAGGACGCCTACCGGCGTTTCGTCTCCGAGGTTCGTCCGGGCGGCCTCCTCGTCTTCGACGATTCCCTGGTCGAGCCCGACCCGAACTCGACGCTCGCCACCGTCGGCGCACCCGCGACGCGCATCGCCGAGGAGATCGGCAAGCGGATCATGGCCAACATGGTGATGGTCGGCCTGTTCACGGGCGCGACGCAGCTCGTGTCGCCCGAGGCCGCGCGCGCCGCGATCACGAACAGCGTCCCCACGGGCACCTCGGACGTGAACCTCGCCGCCTTCGAGCGCGGCCTCGAGTGCGGACTTGCGCGGGCCGGAACCTGGGCGGTTCGCGAGGAGGCTCAGACATGAAGCCCATCGCTTCTCCCGACCCGCCGATCGGCATCCCGGACTTCGATCTCGCGGGCGCAGGGCTCGCCGTCGAGGAGATCGAGACCTCCCCCTGCACGCGGGCCTGCCCCGCAGGCATCAACGTCAAGTCCTACGTCTCGCTCGTCGGTCAGCATCGCTTCGAGGAGGCGATGCGGGTCATCCGCGACACCTGTCCGCTGCCCTCGGTCTGCGGCCGCGTCTGCACCCATCCCTGCGAGGAGACCTGCAGGCTGGGCGAGACCGGCGAGGCGGTCGCGATCCGCGCCCTGAAGCGCTTCGTCGCCGATCGCTGCCACGACCTTCCCCCGCCGGCCACAGCGCCCGAGCGATCGACACCGGTCGCGATCGTGGGCTCCGGCCCCGCCGGCCTGACCGCGGCCTGGGATCTCAGGCTCATGGGCTACCCCGTGACGGTCTTCGAGGCGGAGGCCGAACCCGGCGGCATGCTCCGCTACGGCATCGCGGTCTACCGGCTGCCTCGCGACGTGCTCCGGCGCGAGATCGGACAGATCGAGAAGACCGGCGTCGAGATCCATGCGAACCGTCGGCTCGGCTGCGATTTCACCCTCGAGTCGCTCTTCGACGAGGGCTACCGCGCCGTTCTCGTCGCGACCGGAGGCGGCCATGGACGCCGCCTCGGTCTTCCCGGCGAAGCCGCCCTGCTCGAGGTCGAGGACGCGTTGGCCTTCCTGCATCGCGCGAACGAGGGCGATCGCAAGTCCCCCGGCAAGCGCGTCGTCGTCATCGGCGGCGGTTCGACCGCCATCGAGGCGGCCCGTACCGCGGTGCGGCTCGGTGCCGAGCGCGTGGAGATCCTCTATCGACGCTCCCTGGCGGAGATGCCGGCGAGCGGCGAGGAGATCGACGAGGCGATCGCCGAGGGCGTCCTGCTCCGCTACCTCGTGGCGCCCGATCGGATCATCGAGGATGACGGTCGACTCGTCGGTCTGCGCTGTCTCGAGGTCGAGCTCGGCGAGGCCGACTCCAGCGGTCGCCGTCGCCCGGTGGTCATACCGGGCAGCGAGTTCGACGTCGCGGCCGATCGCGTGCTCGCCGCCGTGGGGCAGGTCGCCGAGCTCGACTTCCTGCCGCCGCGCCTGCTGTCGAGGCTCGACCGCAGGAAGGGCCTCGCGGTCGATCCCGCGACCGGTATGACCGAACTGAAGGGCGTCTTCGCCGCCGGTGACGTGGTCACCGGCCCGGCCACCGTCGCCGCGGCCGTCGGCGCCGGACACGACTCCGCCCGGGCCATCCATCGCTGGATCGAGGGCCGGGCGACGGGCGGCCGGGAGACGCCCTCGACGGCCCCCGAGTTCGGGTTCTGGACGGCCCCGCCGAAGCGGCCCGAGCGCCGTCATCCGCCGACCCGGCACCCGACGGGGAAGCTCGATTTCGACGAGGTCGAACTCGCCTTCACCGAGGACGACGCCGTGGCCGAGGCCAATCGTTGTCTCCGCTGCGGACCCTGCGACGAGTGCCACGTCTGCGCGCCAAGCTGTGACCACCGTCACCTGCGGGTCGAGTCGCCCTCCGGCGGGTCGCTCGAGGTGCGCGCGCCGGCCTCGCTCGTCGGCCGGATGCCGGACGATCCGGTCAGGACTCGAATCAGCGGCGTCGGGCGATCGGTGTCGTCCGAGGCGGTTGATCGCGCCGGCGAGAGCCAGTTCGTGCTCGCTCCCGTCCGCGGCCACATCGAGACCGAGCGCTGCCGCGCCTGCGGAGCCTGCATCGAGATCTGCCCCTTCACCGCGATCGACCTCGAGGCGCGGACTGCGGGCTCGGACCCGAAGGCGCGCATCGACCTGCCGCTCTGTCGCGGCTGCGAGCTCTGCACCGCGGTCTGCCCGACCGGGGCCGCCGAGTCGATGCTGCGCGACGCGTCCTGGTGGGACGCCCGCGCGAGCGAGGCCCTCGCGTCGAGCGAGGAGGGCGGGGCTCCGACCATCGTCCTCGCCTGCGAGCGGCGGGCCGCCGAGCTGAAGGCGGACGGCCGGCGCGTGATCGGCTTGCCCTGCGCCGGGGCCGTCACCGGTGGCCGACTGCTCGACCTGGTGGGGCGCGGCGCGGGCCGAATCGAGGTGGCGACCTGCACGAGCGGCAGCTGTCGCTTCGTCGCCGGTCCGGAGCTGGCCTCCGCGGCGACCGAACAGGCGCGCGATCTCCTGGGGCTCATGGGCCTCGAGGCGCGCGTGCAGATGGAAGACAAGGAGGTGGAGCATGGTGATGTTCACTGAGCTCCGGAAGTCCACGCGCGCGATCATGTGCATGGACTGCGGCAAGTGCTCGAGCGCCTGTCCGCTCTGCGGGCCGGGCGGGGTGACCCCCCGGCGCATCGTGCAGGGCGCCCTGCGCGACTTCGAGGGCGATACCCGCGGCACCCGAGCCTGTCTCACCTGCGGCGCCTGCGAGGAGCGTTGCCCCGAGGGCGTGAAGTTCATCGACTTCGTCCGCGGGCTGCGCGAGCTCAGGCCGGCATCGCGCGCCGCCTGTCCGCACGCCGAGACCTTCCAGTCGCTGGCCCGGTCGACGATCGGCCCCGAACCGCCCCGGCGGGACCTGTCCTGGATCGGCCCCGACCTCGAGGTCGCCGAGACCGGCAAGGTCGCGCTCTTCGTCGGCTGTCTGCCGGTCTTCGAGCGCTACTTCGAGGGCAACCTGCCGGTGCAGCCTCTCGACATCGCGCGGTCGGCGATCCGCATCATGAACGCCGCGGGGACCGCTCCCGTGGTGATGACCGAGGAGCGCTGCTGCGGCCACGACCTGCTCTGGAACGGTGACGAGACCTCCTTCCGGGCCCTGGCCGAGGCCAATGCCGCGGCCTTCGCCGAGCGCGGCATCGAGCACGTGGTCACGGCCTGCAGCGAGTGCGCCCGGACGCTCGGTCTCGACTACCCGGAGGCCCTGCCCGGGCTGCGCCTGAAGGTCGAACACGTCAGCGAGTACCTCGCCCGCGAACTGGAAGAGGGCCGGATCGCCTTCGAAGGCGGCGAGCCGCAGCGGATCACCTACCAGGACCCCTGCCGGCTGGCGCGTCACCACGACGTGGTCGAGGCGCCGCGCAGCGTGTTCGCGGCCCTGCCCGCGACCGAACTCCGCGAGATGAAACACGCGGGTCGCGACGCGACCTGCTGCGGCACGAGCGGCTTCATCCACTGCGATGCCGAGTCGCGCAGGCTCCAGTCGGCCCGACTGGAGGAGGCGCGTGAGACCGGCGCCGGATTCCTGGTGACGGCCTGCCCCAAGTGCCTGATCCACTTCTCCTGCGCCCAAGCCGAGGATCGACGGCGCGGGATCGAACCGGCCGTGCGAGTCAAGGATTTCACCGTGCTGGCGGCCGAGAGGCTCGTCGGCGACATCACACCCAGCAAGGCGGCGTCGGCCCTGGCGGCCGGCGCGGTCTCGGGGGACAGCCCATGATCCAGAAAATCGACCAGCCCCTGCGCGTCGGCGTCTTCGTCTGCGAGTGCGGCCACAACATCGCCTCGGTGGTGGACACCGAAGCGGTCAAGCGCTTCGCGGAGGACCTGCCGGACGTCGTCGCCGTGGTCGGCAACCGCTACACCTGTGCCGACCCGGGCCAGAACGAGATCAAGCGCGCGATCCGCGAGCACGACCTGAACCGGGTCGTGGTCGCCGCCTGCACGCCCAAGATCCACGAACCGACGTTCCGGCAGTGCGTCGCCGAGGCGGGGCTCAATCCCTACCTCGTCGAGATGGCCAACATCCGCGAGCACTGCTCCTGGGTGCACATGAACGAGCCCGAAGCCGCAACGAGAAAGGCGAAGGACCTCGTTCACAGCGCCGTCGAGCGCGCGCGCCGCCTCGAGCATCAGGACGAGAAGGTCTTCCCGGTCACCGACGCGGCGCTGGTCGTCGGCGGCGGAGTCGCCGGCATCCAGACCTCGCTCGAGCTCGCCCATGCCGGCCACCAGGTCTACCTCGTGGAGCGCAGTTCATCGATCGGAGGGGTCATGTCCCAGCTGGACAAGACCTACCCGACGATGGATTGCTCCATATGAATCCTCGGACCGAAGATGATGGATGTCGGTCGGCATCCCAACATCACGCTTCTGGTGGATTCCGAGGTCGAGGACGTCACGGGCTTCGTCGGTAACTACCGGGCTCGCATCCGCAGGAACCCGCGCTACGTGCGCGCCGAGGACTGTACGGCCTGCGGCGACTGCGCCGAGGTCTGTCCGGTCGTCGTGCCGGACGAGTACCAGCAGGGGCTCTCCTCGCGCAATGCGATCTACCTGCCCTTCCCCCAGGCCGTGCCCTCCGCCTATGTCCTGGACATGGACGACTGCCAGGGCAACAAGCCGATCGCCTGCGGCAAGTGCCTCGATGCCTGCGAGAAGAAGTGCATCGACTTCGACGCCGAACCCGAGATCTTCGAGGTTGCGGTCGGAGCCGTCGTCGTCGCCACCGGCATGGAGGTCTACGACCCGAAGGCCAACGACGAGTTCGGCTACACGCGCTTTCCGAACGTCGTCACGAGCATGGAATTCGAGCGCCTGATCTGCGCCGGCGGACCCTCGACGGGCGAGCTCGTGCGGCCCTCCGATCAGGCGGTGCCGAAGCGGGTCGGGTTCATCCAGTGCGTCGGATCGCGTTGCAGCAGCGGGCCGGGCTCTCCCTACTGCTCGAACATCTGCTGCATGAACACGATCAAGCAGACCCTGCAGATCGACGAGCACTACCCGGACGCCGAGTCGACGGTCTTCTACACCGACATCCGCGCCTTCGGAAAGGGTTTCGAGGACATGTACCGGCGGAGCCGCGAAGCCGGCGTCCGCTTCGTCCGCGGCATGCCCGGCATCGTCGAGGAGGCGACCGACGGGACGAACGACCTGATCATCAAGGTCGAGAACACGACCACGGGCGAACTCGAGAGCCATCGTTTCGACATGGTCGTCCTCGCGGTCGGTCTCGTACCGCACCAGCCCTCGACCGAGGGCGAGCGCACCCTGGACCAGATCCTGACGCTCTCGCACACCTCCGACGGCCTGGTGATGGAGGCGCATCCGAAGCTCAGCCCGGTCGATGCGCCGACGAGGGGCGTCTACTTCGCGGGCTGCGTGGAGGCGCCGAAGGACATCAAGGACAGCGTCACCCAGGCCGGCGCCGCCGCGTCGCGCGCCGGCAATCTCCTGGGTGCGGGCGAGGTGCGGGTCGAGGCCATCACGGCCAGGATGGCCCACGCCGAGGACTGCAACTACTGCGGCAAGTGCTCGCGGGTCTGTCCGTTCCACGCCATCAGCCCGGCCAAGAAGAGCGACAAGCTGCTCCCGGTGATCACCGAGGCCGCCTGTTCGGGGTGCGGCACCTGCGCGGCCGAGTGCGCCTCCGACGTCATCGGCATGCGTCACTTCGCCGACGAGCAGCTCATGGCGCAGATCGACGCGATCCTCGCCGACGATCCGATGGGCAAGGTCGTCGGCTTCGCCTGCAACTGGTGCTCGTATGCCGGCGGCGACAACGCCGGAACGTCGAGGCTCCAGTTCCCGGCCTCGGTCCGCCTGATCCGCACCATGTGCAGCGGCCGGGTCGACGAGAAGTTCATCTGGCATGCCTTCGAGAACGGCGCTCCGATGGTGCTCGTCTCCGGCTGCCACTTCTCTGATTGTCACTACATCAACGCGGTCACCTGGACTCAGAAGCGCGTCGAGAAGATCTGGAAGCGCATGCACAAGCTCGGCATCCGTCCCGAGCGCCTGCAGCTCGAGTGGATCAGCGCGGCGGAAGGCCAGAAGTTCGCCAAGGTCATGCGGGCGGTGGACGAGCTCCTGCGCGAGGTCACGCCCGAGGAAGTCGAGGAGACCAGGCGCATCCTCGCCGAGACCTCGCCCATGCCGAAGCCCAAGAAGCGGTCGGCCCTCGCCGGAGCGCCGAATGCCTGAACCGAGGAGACCGAGATGACCGAGAAGACCTTTCAATGCCTGCGCTGCAAGCATCGCTTCAGCGGGCAGGTCGATCCGAAGAAGACGGTCGAGCGCAGCTGTCCCAGGTGCGCGAGCAACAGTGTCTGGGCCGAGCCCCAGCCGCCGAAACCGAAAACGGAACCGGCGAGTCGATAGGAGGTCGTGAACATGAGCAAGGTAGAAACCTCATATGAGAAGATCCTGCGCGAGCACCAGGAACTCCACGAATACGCCCAGAGCTTGAGGAGCTTCCTGCAAGGGGAGAGGCCCGCCATCGGGCAGAAGGGCTCTCACAGCTGGGCCGCGGCTCTGGCGAGCCGCCTGGTCGGACTCCACGACAAGATCTTCGTCCACTTCCGCGAGGAGGAGGAGTCCGGCTTCATGGCCGACGTCGAGAGATGGCATCCCCATGCGATCAACCAGGTGGATGTCCTTCGGAAGGAGCACCAGGAGATCCTCGGCGGTTTCCGTTCCCTGCTCGACGCGGCGATGAAGTACTCGGAGTGGAAAGGCCCGGACGACATCCATCTGCGCCGGGAATCGCACGCTCTTCTCGACAAGCTGCGCGAGCATGAGTCGGCGGAGACCGAGTTCATCCAGCGCGTGTCGATCGAGGAGTTTGGCCGCGGCATCTGAGCCTCGCGGCCGCCGGAGGCCCGATCGATCGCATCGCCCGCCTCCGGCAGGCAAGGACCGTCCAGCGCGCCCGACTCTCGCGCCGAATGCGTCCTGAGTTCCCCTTGCGTCCGGCGGCGAGGGCTCTTGCTCGCCGGTTTGGACGTGGCTCGGCTCTTTCGACTGCTGCGGCCTCCGTCGTCCGAACGCGACTCCCCATGGACCTTCCTGCGCCGCCGAACCACGGATGCCGGTCGGGCCCGTCGATGACCGTCTGCTCTCATTCCAACGACACGGCCACCAGGCGGAAGCCGAAGGTGTCGGCGGCATGGTCGGGGGCGGCGCCGGAGACGAAGTCGATGCGGAACCGTTCGGGCCGCGCGTGAGCCCAGGAGCCGCCGTAGAGCATGCGCTCGTTCTGCTCGCGGGCGAACCACTCGCAGGTCCACTCCTGGGCGCTGCCCGCGGTGTCGAAGACGCCGCCTGCGGACTCATCGATCGCGTAGCTGTAGACCGCTTCGACGGCGGGGCGCGGCCGTGAATGACAGCTGTTCGTCCAGGTCGGTCGGAAGCGGTCGCCCCAGACGAAGTCCTGACCGGTGGCGAAGCTGATGAAGTCGAACTGCCAGGGGAGTCCGAAGCGGATCTTGTATCCGGCCTTCTGCGCCTTCTCGGTCGCCCAGGACGCATAGGCCATCGCGTCGTCGTGACTCACTCCCAGGACCGGCATGTCGGCCGCCCAGTCCGCGCCCAGGCGAAACCGTCCGTCTGCACCCCGCCTCCAGTAGCCGCCGGACGCGGCGTTCGATTCTGTCCTCGGGAACCGGACGGGCCGGCTCGATGCGGCGATCGCCGCCAGCGATGCGTCGCTGTTGAGGAACTCGAGGTACTCGGCACAGGTCACCTCGCGGTCCATCATCCAGCGGCGTGCCTGGCCGTCCCTCGCGGTCGATTCCTGAAGCCTGACGAA
>JBFIHP010000013.1:0-14667 GCA_041601735.1 Planctomycetota bacterium
CGCGGCGGGATCGGGGCCCGCCACCGCCGTTCAGCCAGATTCTGAAGATCGCCGGGATCGCGCAAGTGATCCCGGCGGAGTTTTCAGCCCGTGGTGCAGAAGTCCTCGAGGACCTCGCCGTCGGGCCCCTCGCGCAGGGCGCGCAGGGCCTCTTCCTGGAGCTGGCGGATGCGCTCCGAGGAGACGCCGAGAATCTCGCCGATCTCGCCCAGGGTGTGTGGCCGCTTGCAGCCGATCCCGAAGCGGAGCTTGACGATCTTGCGCAGACGCTCCGGCAGCTTGCCGACGGTCTTCTTGATGAAGGCCCGCATGTCGGCCCCCTGCGCCCGCGACTCGGGCGCCGGAGCGCCGCGATCCGGGATCACGTCGGCGAGCCCGGAGTCCTCGTCGGCGCGGGCGCTGTCGAGGCTCACCATCCCGCCGGTGACACTGGGGTTGGCCATGATCTTCGGCAGGCGGTAGCGCTTGCCCTGGTAGCGCATGACCTCGGGGAGGGGCTCGCCCTCCTCGCGCTCCCGCGCCACCTTCCGCAGCAGGTGCGTGAGGTGGACCGGCAGGCGGATCATCCGGCTCTTCTCCTCCAGCGCGCGGATGACGCTCTGACGGATCCAGAGGTAGGCGTAGGTGGAGAAGCGCACCGAGAAACGGCGATTGAAGGACTCGGTGGCCCGGATGAGGCCGATGTTGCCCTCCTGGATCAGCTCGTCGAAGGTCATCGGTCCCGGGACGTAGCCCCAGGCCACCTTCAGCACGAGGCGGAGATTGCGCTCCACCAGGGGCTGGCGGATGGACACGAACTTGTCGCGAGCCTTCTCGATGCGATTGGCGAGCTTCGCGCCGTGCCGCTCGATCGCCGCCTCGCGGTAGCGCTCGAGAGGCCGCGGCCGGAAGCCGACGAAGAGCAGGCTGCGCACCAGTCGCTTGGTCTGCCGGCGGCGCTGGTAGTGGAAGGGACGCTTCGGGTGACGGCCGACGAAACGCTCGAAGAGGGCGTAGACGCGCCTGAGGTGGTCGTCGGGCCCGATCTGCCCCGGCTTCAGCCGCGGCGGTCCGGGGACCAGGGCCGATCCCGCGATCTCGCGGGCCTTCCAGGCCTGGAGGTCGGCCCAAACGACGTCCAGAGCCCCCTCCGAGTGGAGGAAGGAGACGGCCCAGTCGTCCCGGGCATCGACCAGCCGACCGAGAAGCTCGCGCTCCTCGTCGCGGTCCAGGAGGTCGTGCGATTCGACCTCACGCAGGTAGATATCGAGGGGCTCGGAGGCCCCACGCGTGGACTGACGGGACTTGCGGCGGACCGCAAGGCCCTCTCCCACAGCGACTTCGGTCTTGCTCATGCTTCAACCTCATTCACGCTGCGTCGCCGAGAGGGTCGGTGTGTCCCGTCCCCGATAATTGAAGTGGCCAATTAGGAAATAACCTCGCTATAATCCGGGCACAAGCTGAACTTCCGGAATTCCAGAGGCCGCCCCTCGTGCCGATCGACGCCAACTCAAAAGCCCGTGACAAGGTCCTCTACCTCCTCAAGACCCGGGGGGCGATGACCTCCGGTCAGCTCGCCGAGATCCTCGAGATCAGCGCGATCGCCGTTCGTCAGCACCTGCAGCTCCTGGAGGGCGACGGCCTGGTGAATCACACGATCCGCAAGGGGAAAGTCGGTCGCCCCGCCCACGTATGGCATCTGACACCGGCCGCGAATGCGCTATTCCCGGATCAGCATGCCGAATTGACGCTGGGCCTCATCGACGCCGTGAAACAGGTCCACGGCGAGGTCGGACTGCAGGCGGTGCTGCGCACCTGGTCGGAGCGGCAGGCAACGCGTGCGGTCGAGAGCTTCGGGCCCCCACAGGCGGCTCTCCGCGACCGGATCGAGACCCTGGTGCGGATGCGTCGCGACCAGGGCTACATGGCCGAGTGGACCGAGAAAGAGGACGGCTCCTTCGAGCTGATCGAGAATCACTGCCCCGTCGGCGAGGCCGCCTGCGCCTGCGACGAGATCTGCGAGGGCGAATCGATGATCTTCAGCCGCCTGCTCGGCGAGGACGTCCTCGTGAAGCGCAGCGAACACATCCCCTCCGGCGACCGCCGCTGTCTGTACCAGATCAAGAAGTCGAGCTAGCCAGCCCCTTCCGGCGCGCCCCGAAGCGCGGGTCTCATCCTCGGCGCTCTCGGCGGGATCGATTGCGCGTCAGGATCAGGAGGGATCGCGCAGCAGGTAGGCCGCGTCGGTCGGTCTGACGGCGCGCGCGAACCAGAGCGGCCGACGGACCCCGAGCTTGGGGTCGGGCCGCTTCGCCTCGGCCAGCCAGGCCTTGTAGACGGCGAAGGACTTGTCGATATCGACCTCGACGTCGCCGTAGCGATCACCCGGTCGCGCCTTCTCCACCGTCACCCGCTGATGCCAGCAGTGCATGCCCGAGATGGGATCGGGCTGGGGCGGAAACGTGAGGTTCTGGTGGACGCCGCCGTCCTTCCAGAAGACTCTCTTCGAGTCGGGATCGCGGGATTCGAAGGGCCCGATGTCGCCGGTTCGACGCACCCGGAACTTCGAACCCTCGCGCTCGATCGCCACCGGAGCGGCGGCCCAGCGATCGGTGCCCGGCACGTCCTTCAGGCGCCAGCGGCCGAGATGGTGCGAACAGGCGACGACGCCGGGGCGGATGCCCTCGGTGACCCAGGCCCGGTTGACGTAGTGACCGCTGGCCGTGTTGACGCGCACGAGATCGCCGGTCTCGAGGCCGAGCCCCTGGGCGTCGCCGGCGTTGATCCAGACCGGGTTCGAGTTGGAGAGCTCGTAGAGCCACTTCGCATTGGCCGACCGCGTGTGGATGAGCGTCGGCAGGCGGAAGGTCGGGACCAGCGTGAATTCGCCCTTCTTCCGGTCCATGCTCCGCCAGTAGACGTGGGTCTCGATGTAGTTCGGCAGGGCCTGCTCGGCGAAGCCCCAGGTCTCCATCGTGGGCGAGTGGAACTCGAGCTTCTTCGACGGCGTGCCGAAACCCTGACGCGCTTCTCCCTCGACATCGACGGCGACCACCTGGCCCTCCCGCTTCCAGAGCCCCGTCTCGGAATCCAGCTCACAGCCCGCGACGTCGACGGTCTTCTCGTGGACCTCGAGGGTCTCGGCCTCGACCTCGAAGGCGCCGTAGCGGCGCATGTAGTCGAGGGGGCTGAGCCCCTCCTTCGCGGCGACCTCGGGCAGACCGGGGACGCTGTTCTCGAAGATCCAGCGGTAGTACTCCTCGATCGTGATGCGCTCGCCGGGTCGATAGGGCGACTCGAAGTGCTGCCGGATGCCGAGGCTGCCGTCCTCATCGATCGCCCAGGACAGGGCGATCCAGAACTCGTCCTCCTCCCAGACCTCGCCGGGGTTCGTCTCCCAGGTCCACTCGGTCTTGCGGCCGGCGGCCTCGGCGGCGACCCGATGCACGGGCTGCCGGAAACCGATCCAGCGGCCGGCGTGCGTCTCCTGGCTCATGAGATCGTGGCGCTCGGGAGCGAGGCCCATCGGCAGGACGTAGTCGGCCCAGAGCGCCGTCTCGTTCCAGGTCGGCGTCAGGGTGGCGTGCAGCCCCACGCTCTCCTCGTTGGCCAGCATGTCCATCCAGGCGCAGCCGTCGGGATTGGTCCAGACCGGGTTGTAGACCCGGGTGAAGTAGGTGTCGATGCGCCCGCGTCCGTCCCGCACGAGGTGCGGGAGGATGAACGAGAGTTCGTGATGCGCGAGCGGCCATTCGATCGGATAGAGCAGCTCGTTCCAGACCTCCTGGGGTCGCGGCTTCTTGAAGGGCGAGGCCTTGAACTTGTTGTCGGCGGCGAGGGCCGTGCCGCCCTTGGTGCCGACGCTCCCGGTCAGCACGCAGAGGAACTGCAGACAGCGAGCGACCTGCCAGCCGCCCTTGTTGCCGGCGGCGGCGTTGCGCCAGACGTGCGCCGAGAGCCCGCCGTGAGCCTTTCCGATCTCGCGGCCCACCGCGACGACGGTCTGCGGATCGATCCCGCACTCGTCCGCGACCCACTCCGGGGTGTAGCGGGCGTATTCGTCCTTCATGGCGACGAGGAAGTTGGCGAAGGTCGGGTCCATGTCGGGCCGACGAGTCTCGAGGAAGCCCTTCCAGTTCACCCAGCGGCGAACGAAGTCCTCGTTGACCAGGCCCTCCTCGAGGATCACGCGGGCGAAGCCCAGCAGCATCGCAGCCTCGGTGCCGGGATAGGGCGCGATCCAGTAGTCGCTCATCGAGGCCGTGTTCGACAGGCGCACGTCGACGGTCGCGATCTTGGCGCCCGCCATCTTGCCCTCGATGATCCGCTGGGCATGCGGGTTGAAGTAGTGCCCTGTCTCGAGATGCGACGAGAGCAGCAGCATGAACTTCGCGTGGGCGTGATCCGGCGAGGGTCGGTCGCCGTTCGACCACAGGACGTAGCCGAGACGGGCCGCGCCCGAGCAAACGTTGGTGTGGCTGTTGTGACCGTCGACGCCCCAGGACTGGAGCACGCGATCCATGTAGCCGTCATGGCCCGGGCGACCGACGTGGTACATCACCTCGGTGAGCCGCTTCTCGACGATCGCCCTGCGGATGCGGGCCGCCAAGGTCCGGATGACCTCGTCCCAGGTCGTTCGTTCGAACTTGCCCTCGCCCCGGGCGCCGACTCGTTTCATCGGATGAAGGATGCGCTGCTCGTCATGGACCTGCGCCAGGGTCGCTGGCCCCTTCGCACAATTGCGACCGCGCGAACCGGGGTGGTAAGGATTGCCCTCGAGCTTGCGAATGCGCCCGTCGGCCTTGTCGATGTAGGCGACGAGGCCGCAGGCCGCCTCGCAGTTGAAGCAGATGGTCGGGACCAGCCGGTAGCGCTTCTCGACCCGGCGCGGCCAGGACTTCGAGTCGAGCTCGACCCAGTCGTCCCACTTCTCGAGGGGCGGGAAGGACTCGAGGGGCGTGACCTGCCAGACCTCGCCGCTCGGGGCTCTGTCGTTGGTTTGGCTCATGAGTTCGGCACCGCCTGTCCGGCCCGGATCCAGGACCGCTCGTAATAGAAGAGACCGACGAGCGAGCAGGCCACCGCGAGCCCGAAGAGGCTCCAGCGGAGGGCCGCCATGCCGTCGAAGAGCATCCCCACCTGCGCCAGCGCGGCGGCGACGATGGTCAGGCTGACCGCCGCCTGGCAGCGGAAGGAGTCGCGCAAGATCGCCTCGGAGAGCTGGGCCGCCCGGCCGCGAACCGCACGCTGACGCTCGTAGACCATCCCGAACGCGCAGATCACCGACAGCCAGATGAAGGCGTGGGCGCAGGGGTTGTGGTAGGCCTTCGGGTGCGAGGGATCGACGACCTGAGGCAGCAGCATCCCCATCGCGGCGCCCATCAGGGCCGCGCGGGCCACCAGCTGCAGAAAGAGCCCCTTCTCCATCCAGAGATCACGCCCCTTGCACTGCCCGAAGAGCCAGGCCGAATAGCCCGAGGCCATCACGGCCACCGGCAGATCCAGCCAGCGAACGAGGTCGGCCGCCTCGCGATAGCCGAGGGCCTGCAAACCAAGCGAGAGCGTGATCAGCGCGCCGAAGGCCGTGAGCACCCAGGCGCCCTTCACCAGCCAGGACTTCGTGTTCGGCTGGATCAGGATCTTCCAGAATCGCTCCCAGCGGCCCAGATCATGCACCAGCAGGAAGTTCGTGATGACCAGGAAGACCAGTGCGACGACCTCGGGGCCGTAACGGCTCGAGGGACCGTCGACGATCCCCACCAGCCCCACGAGCGGCGCGAGGATCATCGCGCCGGACGCGATGTTCTTGGTGAGCAGGTAGGTCCAGACATGCCATCCCCAGGCCGGCTTGTGATGGACGTCCAGGGTCGTGATCAGATCCTGGGGCATCTCGAAGCCGGCCGGCACCGGCGGCGGCGGCGCGGCGCGATCCGACCACAGGTACTGAGGCGGCTCCGCCGCGGTCGCGGGCTCCAGCGATTCCGGCAGAACGTCCAGATACCAGACCCGCGGCTTCGTCTCCTTCTCGAGGCGCCTCTGCGAGGTCGGCTCCTCGCGAATGAGCGTCGCGATCTTCGAGCCGGGATCATCGACGTCACCCGACACGATCGCCTGTTCCGGGCAGACCACGACGCAGGCCGGCTCGAGTCCGACCTCGGTCCGATGCGCGCAGTAGTGGCACTTCTCGGCCGTGCCGCTGTCCTCGTTCAGGTAGAGCGCATCCTAGGGGCAGGCCTGCATGCAGGCGCGACAGCCGATGCACTGATCGCGATCCAGATCCACGATGGCATCCGGCCGCTTGTGCAAGGCCGTGACCGGGCAGATCTCGACGCAGGGCGCGGCGTCGCAGTGATTGCAGCGAAGGACGGTGAAGTGACGGCGAACGGAAGGAAAGCTCCCCTTCTCCGTGTACTTCACCCAGGTACGGAAATCGCCGAGAGGGACCTCGTTTTCCGCTTTGCAGGCGACGGTGCAGGCGTGGCAGCCGATGCAGCGTCTCTGATCGATGACGAATCCGTATCCCATAGGCGCACAGGGTGACCGGATTCCCCCAGTAAATCAATGGGAACTGGCCGGCTTGGCTGTTGGCGGCACCGCCGGCCCGACTCCGTCTCGAGCGACCTTGCTCTTGCAGCCGCGGTTTTTCGGGTACGGATCCTGATGGGAGGTGATGGATCAGGGACTCAGGCGCATCGCGGGGCCCCGGATTCGAGGTCATGCCGCCATGACAAGACATCCTGGACGGTCAAGGCCCGGCCGACGAGCCCGAGCCTTTGCGCCGGGGTCTCGGCTTCGCCGTTGAACCGCGGCCGAATGTAGTTGCGATACACGACGAAGATCCAGGCGTGAAGGTCGAGGCAGCTCCGTTTCTTGGACGCCAGCCAGCTCCGCCGTCTAAGGCGGGAGAGGTTGTCACGCCACATGGCGTTCGTGTGATTGATCGGAAAGAGCGGCGAGTTCGGCCCACGAGGGAGTTTCCCCGAATGGCGGGAGTGGCGCCGAAGGCGGTCGCCGAGGAACTCCTTGGCAATCGGCACGTAGCTGGTCTTGCGATCGGTCGTGAGAACGACCGCTGCGTCCTTCCCGATCCGCGCTGAACCCCGTCGGAAGATCGCCGCCACGCAAGCCCGCGATTCCGCCGGCCGCACGCCGTGCCGGGCAATGAGCCGCCGAGCTTGCGAAGACTTGCGGCCGCCTGGTCGGATCGCTCCATTGCCCTGCTCGATGATGAAGCGCGTATCAGCTTCGATGAGCGTTCCCATCGTGACGGGCTTCGAAAGGCGACAATGCTCGAAGGTCTCGAGCTCGTCGAACTGGAGGTGGAGGTGGCCCGAGATTCCCCGTGCGATGTCGTCATGAAACCATCGACAGTGGGCACCGATCCTCGAGAACTTCCGCGTCACCGTCGTTCGCGTCACCCCGAGGACCCGACCGGCTTGCCGGATGCCGACGCCGCTCACGAAGAGCTGAAGGAGATCCGGATCGAGATGGGGCTTCTTCTGGCGGTAGTCGTAGCGGAAGGTCTGACGGGAGAAGGTTCGCTTGCACGATCGACATCGAAAGCGCGGAACGGCGTGGTTGCGGCAGGCGGCACGATAGCTGCCCCAGCGCTGAAAGAAGGGCCGATCCGGCGAAGAACTGGCGCCGCAATCGTCATGCGGACAGATGGCTGGAACGAAACTCGACAAGTCTCCCACGGACGCACGGGACGGGGTACTCTCCAGGTCGAGTCGAGTCGTGCAAAGGACCGATGCGTCTCGACGAATCCCGGGAATTCGCCAACAGCGACGTGAGCCAGTATCTGTGAAATCAGTTCCGACCTCGATCCGCGAACTCCGCCGCATCCCCAACCACGACTGGCCCTACCTCGAACAGGCCGAGCGCTTCCCCTTCGAGCCCGAAGCGGCGGGCTGGACCGATGCGAACGGCTGGTGGCTGGCGGAGCTCTCCTTCCTCGCCTATGTGAGTCGGCAGGACGTGGCGCGACCGATTCTGGAGCGGGTCGGCTTCGAGGGGGCGAGCTGGATCACGAGGAAGGGCACGCACCTCTTCATGGCGCGGGCGAAGCGCTTCGTCGTCGTCGCGTTTCGCGGGACGCTCGTGAGCGAACCGCGCAACCTGCTGACCGATGCGCGCTTCGGATTCGAGGACCTCCCGGGGATGGGCCGGGTGCATCGGGGCTTCAAGGACGCGCTCGATGTGGTCTGGGAGGACGTCGAGAGTCGCCTGCGGGAGCACGCGGAGGGTCGGAGGGTGTGGTTCACGGGCCATTCCCTGGGGGCGGCGCTGGCAACCCTGGCCGCGGCGCGCTGGGGCGATCCCGGGGCAGGGCTCTGCACCTTCGGTTCACCGCGAGTGGGCGACGCCGCCTTCGCGGACCGGTTCCCCTTGCCCGATCACCCGAGGGTCGTGCACCTGAACGATCTGGTGACGGTGCTGCCGCCGCCGATCGGTTACCGGCACGTGGGGAGGGTGATCCATCTGAAGGACGACGGCACACTGGATGACGGGACCGGCTTTCGGGGAAGGCTCGCGCGCAATCTCGGCAGGCGAATTCCGGGACTGCTGAGCCGGATCGCGCGACCCGGCGAGGCCGTGGATTACCTGGTCCAGGAGAACGTCTTCACCGACCACTGCCCGATCGTCTACGCGATCCGGACCTGGAATCACCTCGAGGCGAGTCGGGCTTGAATCACCGGAGCGAACGCAAACGGACGGGCTCTTCGTAGTAGACGGCTCCGCCGCCGGCATCGGTCTCGCGGGCGCCGACGAGGAGGTTCGGGCAGCATCCGTCACGCAACATCCCGCCCTTGGGCATGTGCGCGAGGCCCGGACCGATCCGGGGATCGTGGCGCAGGGTGACCTCGATCGAACCATGCGCGCTCTCGAGCAGGAGGCGCGCGCCGTCGAGGTGACCGGATGTGCAGCTCGGATGCACGCGCAGGACGTCGGCTTCGCCGCGAGGATCGACCGACCACTGCGAGGACTGGGCGCGCGGGGCCGAGACCGCGAGGAGACGCAGGGGAAAGGCGGGGTCGATGGGCGGCGCGGCGGGAGCGGCCTCGGTGATCAGGCGCATGCGGCCGGAGGGGGTCGGGAAGCGGTGACCGGAGAAGAGCACCGGCTCGCGGAAGGGGTTGATCAGGCTCTCGCGCTCCAGGCGTTCGGCGTCGATGCCCTCGGCGCGGAGGCGACGCATGGCGCGGTTCTTCCAGTCCTTGACGCTCCCGGCGAAGGTCGAGCCCAGCCCGAGGCGATCGGCGAGGCCCTGGATGATGGCCACCTCGTGGCGCGCATCGACCGGGGGCGGGATGACGGGGGTCGAGGCGCGGAGGTAGTGATTGCCGTAGGCGCCGAGGATGTCATCGTCCTCGAGCAGGGTCAGGGTGGGCAGCACGAGATCGGCGACGTCGGTCGTGTCGGTCGGGTGTGAATCGACGACGACCACGAACTCGCGCGAGGCGAGGGCGTCGCGGACCGTCGCGGACTCGGGGAGCATCGTCACCGGGTTCCCGGCCGTGACCCAGACCGCGGCGATCTCGGGGTCTCGAGCCGCGAGGATCTCGCGACCGAGGAGCGCTTCGCGGAGGCTCCGCGGTGGGTCGGGGAGCGGGCTCAGGCCGAAGTCGGAATCGAAGGCCGTACGCCGACCGAAGTAGAAGCTGACGCCGCCGCCGGGGACGCCGAGGTTGCCCGAGAGAGCGCCGAGCGCGTCGAGGGCACGCACGGCCGCGGCACCGCCGGAGCGGCGACCGAGGCCCCAGCCGACCTGGATCGAAGCGGGGCGCTCGGCGACGAGGAGATCGCCGAGCCGACGCAGGTCGTCGGCCGCGAGTCCGGCCTCTTCGGCCCAGGAGCCGAGATCACGGGACTCGACCAGTGCGCGATAGGCGGCGAAACCCTCGGTCCAGTCGGCGATGTCGGCGGGGTGGGCATTCCGGTCGAGGATGCGCCGCGCCAGGCCCATGGCCAGGGCGAAGTCGCCCCCCGGTCGCACGAGATGGAACTCGTCGCAGAGGCTCTTCGCCTTGGTCTCGCGAACCTCGAAGCCGACGATCCGGGTCCCGCGAGCGCGCGCGGCGCGCAGGACGGGCAGGAGGTGGACACCGGAGGTATGCGGGTTCTTGCCCCAGAGCAGGATGAGTCGGCTCTCGAGCAGGTCGTCCAGGTCGTGGCTTTCGGAGATGCCGAAGTCGAGAACCTGAGCTTCCTCGCCGGCGCCCGAGCAGATGTCCCCCGACTTCAGGGTCACGGGTCCCCAGGTCGCGAAGAAACAGTCGATGAGGCTCTTCAGGATGCCCAGCGAGCCGCCGGATCGATAGTGGAGCACGGCGGCCGGACCGAGGCGCTTCTTGATCGACTCGAGCCGATCGGCCGCGAGGTCGAGGGCGGCGTCCCAGGACAGGGGAACGAGGCGGCCGTCGCGCCGGAGCATGGGGCCGGGGAAGCGGTCGGGGGCGTTCTGCCGGTGCAGGAACCGGCGAGTCCGCTCGCAGATGAAGCCCCGGGTCACGGGATCGGCGGGGTCGCCTCCGATGGCGACCACCTCGGAGCCCGCGACCTCCACCTCGAGCCTGCAGGCATCGGGGCAATCACGGTTGCAGGTGGTCGTCCGGATGCGGGAGGCGCTCATCTTTCTCATATTAGCCATGACCCCGACGCAGGAGAGGGTTTAAGATCGAGACGGTGAGCAGGGGGGCTCTTTCGCAACAATCAGTGGAGGGCCTCCATGTCCACGTTCGCCAGTCGCCAGGACCGACACCGCGAGCGCAGTCGCCGCGCGATGGCCCGCGTCTGCGGCGTGCTCGGGCATGAACTCAACAATATCGCGATGCTCGTCCTCGGCCAGAGCCGGGCGATCGAATCGCTGGCGATCGACGAGAAACTCGGTCAGGCCGCGGCCCGGCTGGACGAGATCGCCTGCGAGCTCAGGCGGCGCCTCGAAGAGCTGGCCGCCGTGTCCGCGCGCGCCGGAGGCAAGCGAGCGCGCGTCGAGCTGGGAGCCTACCTCGAGAGCCTCGCCCACGACCTGGCCGCCGCCGAACCCGGACGCCCGCTGCTCCTGATCGGAGAGAAGCCGGAATCGACCGTCGACATCGGCCTGGACGACCCGAGCTTCAGGCTCGCCATCGAGATGCTGCTCGACCACGTGGTCCCGCTCGGCGGCTCAGCCGCCATCGATGTTCTGAGCGGGCCCGGTCACGACTGGGGACTCGGCGGACCGAAGGAACGCGAAGCCGCCCGGATCTCGATCCGGGTGAAGGGGGCCGTGCTGGCCGCCGATCTGGTCGAGAAGGCCGATGCCGCGAACTCCGCGATCCTCATCGGCCTGGAAGACGAGGCGCTGGCGCTCGCGCTCTTGAAGGCGACGGCCCGACGCGCGCAGGGTCGCCTGCTCGCTCGTCTCGAGGGCACCGATCTCGTACTCGACTTCATCGTCCCGCTCTACCTCGATGTCGCGAGCTTCGTGGCTGCCGGGCCCGGCCGGGCCGAGGAGCGGCCGTCGCGACCCTGCGTTCTCCTGGTGGAAGACGACTACCACGTCCGCCAGGTCACGACCTCGATGTTCAAGAAGCTCGGCTTCGAGGTGCTGACGGCGAACGATCGCGACGAGGCCGAAACCCTGATGAAGGGGCGCACGAAGATCGAGCTCATCGTCTCCGACTACTTCGTTCCTAAGGGGGATGACGGCGAGGTCCTCCGCCTCGCCGACCGACTCCGCAAGGGGACGCCGCTCATCTGCGTGTCGGGAACCGACCAGGCCGATCAACTGGCGGGCGAACTCCCGAAGATCCACTTCCTGCGCAAGCCCTACACGCTCGCCGACATCCGCGTCGCGATGGGTCGGGCCGGTCTCGACGTCGAGGCCTGAGGTCCGGCTTCAGCCGTCCAGACGCCAGAGGTCGAAGATGCGGCGGCCCCGCGTCTCGAGAACGCGATAGACCAGGATCAACTCGTCGGCGCCGTCGCCGTCGAGATCGCCCGTCAGGACGGTCTCGGCGAGGCTGGTGGCCTCGTCCCGCAGGGTCACGGTGGCATCGGCCTCTCGCCCGTCCGTCCAGCGACGTACCTGGGCGTCGCCGAGGCCCTCGATCCAGGAGAAGAGTCGATCGAGATCCCACTCGGCGTCCTTCTCGTCGAAGAAGACCTCGCGCACGACGCGATCCAGGTTCTCCGCCGCCGGGCCGGCGTCGTCGCGCCCCCGGTAGACCTCCGCCCGCGTGACCTCCTCGTCGAGCAGGACGAGGTCCTCGCGGCCGTCCGCGTCCAGATCGGCGCGGAAGGACTTCCGGAAGCTCTCCCAGGCCCGATCGAAACGGGTGATGATCGCCTCCGGGTCCTTGAGGATCTCGCCGAGACTCGGGAGCTTGAAGGCCAGGCCGTTGCTCCAGGTCGGCTTGCGGTCGAGTTCGCGGCCGTCGAGGCTCCGATAGCCGAGGACCCGCATGTCGATCTCGATCGAGCCGAAGAGGCCGGTGAGGAGGGCCCCGACCGTGGGGATCTCGACGCGCATGACCATCAGATCGGCAAGGCCGTCGTCGTCGATGTCCGTGAGCCAGATGCCGGTGATGTCGTCGGCCGTCTTGAGGATCGTCGTCGGCTTCACGAACTGCGGGCCGTCGGTCGTGCCGTGGAAGATCCAGACCTTCCGCCGGTGCGCGACCACGTAGTCGGGGATGCCGTCGCCGTCGAGATCACGGATGAGCTGCCGCGCCTTCTCCGTCCCCGCGAGAGTCCTGCCGGGACGAACGGTGGCCTTGGGCGTGGTGTCGCGGAACTTGTCGAGATCGAGGACGACGTCGGGATCGATGGGGTAGCTGCCGTCCTCCTGCTGGCGATGGAATCGCGTCTGCCCGCCGCGCACGATCACGATGTCGGCCCGACCGTCACCGTTCACGTCGCGGAGGTCGAGATCCGGCACGGTCAGGATCTCCTCGATCGTGTCGCTCCGCGCCGCGTTGCCGGTCATGTGGTCGATGTCCACCTTCACCCGGATCTCCGCGCTGCGTTCGAGGGCCCATTCGCCGGTCTCGGGGTCGGGGCGCTGCAACCAGAGCTCCGAGGAGCGCAGGCCGGGAACGACGAGATCGATCCGCCCGTCGCCGTTGACGTCCTGCATGATGTTGGAGAAGCGGGGTCCGCCGAGCCGGAGACGGAAGCGCGCACGGGACGCGAGACGACGACCCGCGGCTTCGAACAGACCCTCGTCGTCCCGTGCATGGACATGGAGACCCCGGGGCGACAGGACGTGGAGTTCGCTGCCGCCGTCGGGAAGGTCCACGAGCCCGAGCAACGAACGATCGGGGTCTTCGATCAGCAGCGCGCCCGCGGCGGCGGCCATCTTGCCGGCGCCGTCGGCACGCAGCTGGAGGATTGCGCCGTCTCGGCCGACGAGGATCAGCTCGCGATGCGACCCGCGCCCGTGGAAGAGGTAGTCGGAGAGTTCGATCTCGGGCGCCACCGTCTGGACGAGGCGCGGCGCGGGAGCCTGAGCCGCCGAAACCATGGGCAGGGCAAGGGTGATGCAGAGGACCAGAAGGCGCGCGTTCATTCGGCAAACCTCAACATCAGGACCTGGGCGGAATCGACGACGAGCAGCCCGGCCTTCTCGTTCGCTGTCGCGTCGATCTCCTCGAGCTGCGCGTCCTTGTCGATGCGAAACTCCCAGAGCGGCTTGTCGAAGATCGAGAGGTTGCCGGACCGGTCCTTGCGGGTCCAGTAGACTCGCAGGCGCTCCTCGCGATCGCGCACGACGAGTTCGGCCGTCCCGTCGCCGGTGAAGTCGCCGCAGAAGCGGGCGACGAAACCCCCGGCGAGCCCGCGGAGGCCCTGGATCTCGAGCTCGAGTTCGCGCTTCAGGTCGGGCGCCTTCGAGAAGCCCCGGCCGTTGTTTAGGTAGACGTAGAACTCGACCTCGGTGACGTCCTTGGCCTGGCCGCGCAGGCTGTCGATGATGTCGGGTCGAAGGGCGCCCATCGCGAGATCGGGGCGCCCGTCGCCGTCGATGTCGCGGAAGTGGGCTCCGCCGGTGAAACCGGCCAGCACGAGGAGCTGCGCGGGGATGCCCTTGTCGCCGAAGAGCGGCGAGGCGGAGCCGTTGCGCTGCTCCGACTGGAGGAAGATCAGGACCTGCGTGCGCGGATCGTCGGCGCGCCGGTCGCTGGCGAAGATGACGGCGTCGCAGCGCGAGTCGCCGTCGAGGTCGAGGAAGTGGCTGCCGTAGGCGAGATCGGTGGCACGCGAGCGGTCGGCGACCACGGGAGCCTCGAAGCGACGATCGGGATCGCCGCCCGCGCCCGCGCCCGGCGCCGACCAGATCATCAGCTCGAAGGGATCGCGCGCCACGAGGTCGCGCCGGCCGTCGCCGTCGAAGTCGATGAGCTGCGCCTTCGAGGTGACGTCCTCGACGGCGACCAGGGGCGCGCGCGGGATCGCGCCGGTCCGGGCCTTCTCGAACTCGGGGAGCTTCTCCCAGAAGCGCGCGCGCTTGCGGACCCGCGCCAGGTCGAGCTTCTCCTCGTCGCTCGCCGGCACGCGGCGCGGCGGCAGGCTGAGCACGCGCGAGGTCTCCCAGTTCGTTCCCTTCTCGCCGCGGCGCTGCAGCACCGCCCGGTGGCCGTCCGGCTCGGGGAGCAGGAGATCGTCGAGGCCGTCGCCGTCGATGTCGATGACCGCCCTCTGGTAGGC
>JBFIHP010000014.1:0-14649 GCA_041601735.1 Planctomycetota bacterium
CCTCATCCGGTACCGCGCCTCCGACTCGCGGGCCCGGGCTTCCGCCTCGTCCTCAGGCGCGACCTCGTCGTCCGGTTCCGGAGTCTCCGTCGGTTCCGGCTCGCCGATCTCGCCGTCGGGAACGAGCATCTCGACGATCGTCTCGTGCTCGAAGAGGAAGCTCTCGAGCTGGGCGTGGTAGCGTTCGATGTTCGGCTGGTAGGTGGTTCGGCTGTTGAAACCGAGGCCCTTCAGGTCCTGCTTGATGACCCTCTGACCGCCCGAGAAGAGGCCGAAGATCACGATGATCGCGAAGGCGTAGCCCAGGACGCCGCCGCGGCGGCCGAGCTTGGCCGTCCAGGGCTTGACCAGGAAGCAGAGGAAGATCGCCACGAAGAAGGGCCGGAAGATGCCCTGGAGGACGTTCAGGGCGACGGTGAGCACCATGGCGCTCACCAGGCCGCTCATGATGATGATGGCCTGTCCGGCCCGCGAGGCCGGACGTGGTTCCTGGGGTCGTTTGTCGCTCTCGGCCATGGGCCCTCGTTCCTCCGGGCACGATGCTAAAGGATCCTGGGTCGGGGGGCGATCCTCCCCGGCCATGGATCGGCTATTCTGGGTCCGGAACCGGAATCCCGGGATTTTCCCGGAAGGCGGGCCGGCGCGCGCATCCTCCTTGCGGGGCGCCTGAGTTCACCCCGTCGTCGAGTTCCCAGTGCGAGGATCGTCAGTGATGAAGGGCCGGAATTTCGAAGTTCTCGTGCGCGACTGTCATGCCGACGTCTATCGAGCCGCCCTCTACATGTGCGGCCGGCCGGACGACGCCGCCGACGTCGCCCAGGAGATCTACCTCGATCTTCACGCCGGCCGCATCGATCCCGGCGAGGCCGCAAGCCCCTGCGCCCTGCTGCGCTGGTACGCGGTCAGGCGGGCTCTCATGGTCCGCCGCGCCGCCGCGACCCGGAAGAAGAAGGAGGAGGAAGCCGTGACCATCGACATCGACCGCAACTCCGACCCGGCCCGCGCCGCCGCCGAACGGGACGACGGCCGACTGCTCTGGACCGAGGTCATGGCGCTGCCCGACGAGCTCAGGCGCCCGCTCCTTCTGCGCTACCGCGAGCAGCTCAGCTTCGCGCGGGTCGGCGAGGCCCTGGGCTTGCCCCTGCAGACCGTCCACGACCGCGTCAAGCGGGCGCTCGAGCGCCTGCGTCCCCGGCTCGGTTCCGCCGGCCTTTCGGCGGCGGCCCTCCCCGAGGTCCTCGGCTCCCTGCCCGGACCCGCGGTGCCGAGCGGGCTCGAGGCGAGCCTCCTCGGCCTCGCCAAGTCCGCGGCCCTGCTGGTCGCGATGAAGGCCGTCGCCGTCGCCGTCGTCGTCACGGTGGCCGGTCTGGGTCTCGCGCGCTTCGTCGCCGAGGACGATGCCGCGCTCGCGAGCCCCTCCGAGCGGGCGGCCGCGACCCTCGATTCCGGCGTCCGGAGCGCCGGGCCGCTTCGCGATCCCGGACCGATCGGTCCCGAGCCCGGCGTCGCGGCGGCCGTCCTCCTCATCGAGGAGGAAGACGGCCCGGTCCGCGCGTCCGAGGCAGCGCGCCCGGAGGTCCCGAACACGAATCTCGGGCCCGCGGAGGCCCGGGACCAGGACTCGACGGGGACGCTCGTGGGGCGCGCGCTGGATCAGCACGACCGCCCGGTCCCCGGCGCCCTGGTGAGCGCGTCCTCGGTCGAGCACGTCGGCACGATGCCGCGCTTCGCGGAGAGCGCGAGGACCGGGCCCGACGGTCGCGTCGAGTTGTCGGTCCCGGTCGAGCGCGGCTCCTCGCGCCGCTACCGTCTCCGGCTGCGGCTCGAGGACCACGACCCGCGCTCGACCTCGCCCCTCGAGGTCCGGGCCGACGCGGTCACCGACAGCGGCGACCATCTCCTGCGCCGCCGCGGCGAGGGTGACCGTCCGGAGCTCGAGGTCCTCGTCCTCGGCAGCGACGGCGAGGCCCTGGCCGGAGCCCGGGTGGAGATGATGAAGCTGCTGCCGCGGGCGGGGCAGCCCGCCTGGCCGAATCCCGGCGCCGCCGGCCGCACGGATGCCGCGGGACGCATTCTCATCCCCGGGGTCGCGGAGGGTCCCTACCGTCTTCGCGTGGACGGCTCGCGCCAGGGCCTGGGCATCGAGTACCTCGACGTCGAGCTGCCCGTCGCCGGCCGGATCGAACGCTGCGTGATCCTCGCCGAGGGTCGAGACCTCCGGGTCCGAGCCCGCGATCTCGAGGGGCAGTCCCCGCGGGGGCTCTCGCTCCGCCTCCGCGATCCCCGCGACCCGAACAACTGGATCAGTTTCGTCGCCGCGGGTGACGAGCTCCTGGCCCGAGGTCTGGGTGCCGGGCCCTACGAGCTCTGGAACGACGACCCCTGGTGGTCCTCCTTCAGGATCGCGGGCGTCGAGCCCGGGACCGCGCCCCTCGAACTCGTGGTGAAGCGCCGCGAGGACCCTCGCGACCTCGGCGAGCACGCCGGCGAGATCCACTTCCGTCCGGTGGATGCGCGTAGCGGCGAGGTCGTCGATCTCGACGACTTCGCGATCGACACCCACTGGGTTCCGGACCTTCCCGATTCCGTCCTGCGCGCCGACCACATGCCCTGGCTGGCCCCCTGGCCCATGGTGCAGCGCGCCGTGACCGAGGTGGAGGATCTCGGCCTCGAGCCGGTTCCCGGCAGCGAGGGCATGGCGCAGGTCGTCGGTCTCGGGGCCGGGACCTGGGTCGTGGCCATCCGGGGGCGCGATCATGCCCCGAAGCTGCTCGGCCCCTTCCGCGTGACCGATCGCGAGATCGTCGTCCTGGAGCGCGTCGAACTCGAGCCGCGCCGGCGGCTGCGCGGGATCGTCGTGGACGAGTCGGGCAGCCCGGTCGCGGGTGCGCTGATCGTGCCCGGCGGCTCGGGCGAGCACAGCCGGGCCGAATGCGACCGCATCGCCGCCTTCATGGCCGAGAACCCCAACAGCCAGCGGTACCCGGTGGCGGGCGCGGTCTACAGCGACCGCGCGGGTCGCTTCACGATCGAGGAGGTCCCGGCCGACCTGCCCGTCCTGCTGCACGCCATCGACCCGCGAGGAGGTCGCGCAGCCTCGGAACCCGTCGGAGTCGGCGAGAACGGGGAGCTGCGCATGATCATGCGTCGCTGACGGAAGAAGAAACCGCAAAGATGTCGCCCCGGCCCAAGTCCGGGCTTCGGACCGGCCGATAGCAGAGGAGATCGTCCTCATTCGATCGGCGGGAGCAGCATGCGGTACCAGGACATCGAAGCCCACATCAGCAAGCTCTGCACCGGACTCGTGATGCGGGTTCGCGAGCAGACCCGCAGCATGGGACGCTGGCCCGAGGAGAACAGTGCCTTCCAGAAGGTCCTCTCGGTCGTGAACGAACTCGAGCGCGTCAACGAGATGCTCGCGACGGACATCCGGAAGAAGCAGAGCAAGAACACGGCCATGTCGGCCCGGGAGATCCTCGCCCATGCCTTCGAGACCGCCGTCACCAAGGTGACGACGACCCAGGCCGTCGTCGATCTCGAGGAGACGAGGCTCCCGGCCGGTGACGAGAAGGACTTCTGCTTCGACGGGCGCATCTTCGGCGTGCGGGAGGTCATGAACTTCCTGGCCGAGAATCGCCGCTCGGGCGTGCTTCGCATCGAAGGCGGGGGCGAGTCCTTCCGGATCTACCTGAGCATGGGCGACGTCGTCGGCGCGGTGAGCACCAACAGTCCTCCGGGGATGCGGCTCGGCGACATCCTGGTCGAGCGCTACGGCGTGGACAAGGCTCGCCTCGAGGACCTCATCCAGCGGAGCGCCGGTCGCGAGCAGCTCGGCCAGGCTCTCGCGCGCGAGGAACTGGTGACGCAGGCGGTCGTCTACGACGCTCTCCGCTTCCAGATCGCCCAGCTCTTCGAGCGCTGCCTCGCCTGCGAGGGTTCCGACATCCACTACGACAACGACATCAACCACGTCATGGGACAGGAGGGGCCTTCGATCAACCTGGCCGACCTCCTGCTCGACGGCATCCTCGGCTGACGATCCGGTCCAGGCCGGTCGATCGAAAGAGGCGCACGGCAGGGCCGCGCACCTCTTCTCGTGGCCGCTCCCGGCCGGCCTCTTCGCGGGTCAGCGCCAGGCGGCGAGGTAGGCCTCGATGGTGTCGAGATCGTGGGAACGAAGGGTCTCGCGCCGCGGGCCCGCGCCGACCCGGGTGGCGCACTCCGCCGGAAGACCCCGCGCGAAGTAGTCGGCGAGCGCTTCGCTGCCCTCGCGGAAGACCCAGAGCCGGCCATCGACCGCGAAGACCCGGAATCCCGGTTTGGTCGAGGTGTAGGCCAGCAGGGTCTCGCGCCGGTCGGACTTGATCGTCATCCGATCCGGGCCCGCGCCGACCATGGTCACCGATTCGGCAGGCTCGCCCCTGCGATCGAACTCCATCTGGCCCGCGGAACCCTCGCGGAATATCCACAGGCGTCCGTCGGCCTCGTAGACGGCGAAGCCGGGGAAGGCGTGGGCCGTCGAGCGCATCGGGCCCTCGGTCGCCGGCTTCGTCGCGGAGCCGGAGTCGTGCCGGCCGTCGTCGCTGCCGCAGGCGCCGGTCGCCAGCAGGAACGCGAGGCCGATGGCCAAGCTGATCTTCATGTCCTCGTTCCTCGTTCTCGTTTCGTCGCGTCGGCTACGGCCACCCCGGTCGATTCCCGACGAGTTCGGCCCATCCTCCTGCGCGCAGATGGACATCGGGTTAAAGTCTCGTGAGCGGAAGAGGAATGGCCCCCTGCGTCGTCGCCGCGACGAGGGGATCTCCGGACCCCGCGAGGTCGCGAGCCAGGAGGAGCGCATGCACAGCGAGCCGGAAGCCGAACGCGTCGCGGCGGTCGATCTCGGCTCCAACAGCTTCCACATGGTGATCGCGCGCATCGTGAACGGCGAACCGGTGGTCGTCGATCGCATCCGTGAGCCGGTCCGGCTCGCGGGAGGACTGAGCGAGGACGACGTCCTCGACGAGGAATCCCAGCAGCGCGCGCTCAGCTGTCTCGCGCGCTTCGCCCAGCGGATTCGCGAGACGCCCAACATCCGCGTGCGTGCGGTGGGGACGAACACGCTCCGACGCGCCCGCAACACCGAGGGCTTCGTCGAGCGCGCGGAGGAGGTCCTCGGGGTTCCGATCGAGATCATCGCGGGCGCCGAGGAGGCGCGCATGATCCATCTCGGCGTCGCCCACAGCACGGCGCTCGAAGGCTCGAGCCAGCTCGTCGTCGATATCGGCGGCGGCTCGACCGAGTGTATCCTCGGCCGCCGCTTCGAGCCGGTCGAGGTCCACAGCCTCCACATGGGTTGCGTGAGCTGGTCCCGGCAGTACTTCCCCGGCGACGGCCGGGTGGACAAGAGGAGCTTCCGGGCCGCGGTGCTGGCGGCCCAGGGCGAGCTCGTCGCGATCGAGGCCCATTTCCGTCAGCTCGGTTTCGACGAGGCGATCGGCGCCTCGGGGACGATCCGCGCGGTGGAGACCGTCCTCGCGGGCATCCGCGGCGGCGGGCTCGGCATCGACGCGGTCGGCATCAAGACTCTCGGCAAGTCCCTCGTCGAGGAGGGGCATGCCCGGGTCTTCGAGGGAAAGGGCCTGAAGAGCGACCGCGTCCCCGTCTTCGCCGGCGGACTTTCCATCCTGACCGCTCTGTTCAAGAGCTTCGAGATCGGAGAGATGAAGGTCTCGAGCGGCGCGCTTCGCGAGGGCATCATCTACGACATGATGGGGCGGCTGCGCCACGAGGACGTCCGCGAGAGGAGCATCCGGACCTTCGAGGACCGCTTCTTCGTCGATCGTCGTCAGGCCGTGCGGGTCGAGCGAACCGCCCTGGC
Organism: Planctomycetota bacterium; assembly: GCA_041601735.1. Classification (GTDB taxonomy): domain Bacteria; phylum Planctomycetota; family DRQF01; genus JACKGY01. The sequence goes on from JBFIHP010000014.1 coordinate 5,861, forward strand.
TTTCCTCGACGCCGTGGCCGTGCCCTGGGAGCTGAACAGCGGCGAATCGCGCCAGCTGCTCAGCTGGGCCGCGCGGCTGCACGAGGTCGGTCTCGCGGTGTCCGGAAGCCAGTACCACCGTCACGGCGCCTATCTGGTGGCGAACGCGACCATGCCGGGCTTCTCGCGCGAGGATCAGCAGATCCTCGCGGCCATGATCGAGTGCCAGCGCCGGAAGCTCAAGACCGAGGTCTTCGCCCCGCTTCCCGGTCGGCTCCGGGCCAAGGCCGCGCGGCTCGCGGCGCTGCTCCGCGTGGCCGTGCTCCTGCACCGGAGCCGGAGCCGGCAGGCCGTGAAGGGCATGGCGGTCGAGGGGGGCAAGGGGCGGCTCCGGCTGAGCTTCCGTCCGGGTTTCGAGGAGCGCCATCCCCTGACCTGGGCCGATCTCGACCGCGAGCGCCACGAGATCCTGCCGCTCGGCATCAAGCTCGACATGGACTGTTGACCGCGGACCCGTCTCAGCAGAAGGACAGAAGCACGGCCGAGAGCAGCCTGGCGTCCAGCCGCGGCGAGGACCCGGAACTCGCGAGCTCGAGATCGACCACGCGGGCGCCCATGGCCTCGATGCGTTCGAGTTCCAGGCCGCTTGGGTATTGCCCCCGTTTCGAGTCGATCAGGACGAGGTCGAGCGCGTCGCGGGCATCGAGCCGATCGCTCGTGCCGCCCTTGACCAGACGAACGATCCGCTCGGCCGCCGCACCCACGCTCAGTCCGATCATCTCGGGATCACGGTCGCTGCTCGGCACGTAGACCCGGGGACAGCCCGCGCGGGTGATCGAGCGTCCGACCCCGATGGGCAGGAGGTTGGCCGCGAGGCTCGTGAAGAAGCTACCCATCGGGTAGACGATGAGATCGGCCTCGGTGATGGCGACCCCCACGGCCCGCTCGATGGACACGCTGGTCTCGACGTCGCCGTTCTCGCGATCGACGAGACCGATCCTCTGGATGCGATTGGCGATCGGGGGGGTCTCCTTCGCGGTCAGGAGATGCTGCCGGTTGACGGTGCTGCCGTCGGCCAGCTCGGCGCCGAGATCGAGGTGGGCATCGACGACGCAGCGCACCTGGCCGCGAACCTCGAGGAGCCGGGTGTAGAGATAGGCCACCGAGTCGATGTCCCGACCGTGCTCGAGGTAGCCTCCCGTCAGGGCGAGGTTGCCCAGGCTCGCGCCCGAGAGATCGAAGTCGGCCGGCATCCGGCGCAGGAAAGTCTTGAGGTGGCTGCGCACGATTCGCGCGATCGGCGCCGGCACCGAGGCGATCAGCTCGTCGCGCCCGGAGACGAGGTCGTCCAGGCGCGTGCGCAGACGGACGGCGCTCTCGGTGCGGGGCAGGCGCTGCGAGAAGAGCGCGACGATCTCGCGGTTGCCGGTGAGACGGTCGTCGGCGAGCGAGAGAAGACGACTGCGGAGGTCGCCGACCGAGGGCATCTTGAAGGCCCGCCTGAGGGCCTCCGAGCTGCCGCCCGAGTCGAAGGGCGTCACCAGGTGAATCGTGTTGTGGCTGAAGTGCTTGAGCTCCTGGCTGAGCTCCCGCAAGGCGGTCCCGCCGCTGAAGAAGAGCAGTCGGGGGCCGAGCTCGGGTGCCCGGCGGAAGCGCTCCAGCCGGAGACGATCGGGCACGTCGGCGAGGCGACGGACCGGAATCCGACTCATGGATTCGACTCCTCGGCGCCGTCGCGGCGACCTCCGGGGCCGAGCGGCGCCAGCTTGACGAGCAGATCGGTCACGACGCGGCCCGCGACGAGGTGCTCCTCGACGATGCGCGCGATGTTCTCGGGCCCGCAGTTCCGATACCAGGCTCCCTCGGGATAGACCACGGCGATCGGGCCGTCGCAGCAGATCCGCAGGCAGTTCGCCTTGGTGCGGAAGACCCGGGCCCGGCCGCCCGCCTCGAGCTCGGCCGTGAGGCGCTTCAGTTCCTTCCAGGACTCGAGCCCGACCTCCTTCGCGCAACAGAGCGGCAGCGTCTGATCGGCACAGAGGAAGACGTGTCGCTGGAGGCGGCCGATGCCGAGCCGTTCGGCCTTCGATCCGGATTCGCTCGTCATGGGTTTCCGATTGCTCCCCGGCCGGTCTGGTCGCCCGCAGTATAGCCGCGAAGCCCACCGAGCATGAAGAAGGGGAGGCTCCGGGCGGGAGCCTCCCCTGTATGCCTGAGCCGGCTGATCAGTTCAGGGTGACCTGGACCGCGTTGGTCAGCGCCACCGGCGCCCCGTTGGCCCCGCTCGTGAAGATGGCGGCCTGGAAGGTGCCCAGGATGCCGAGAGGCAGGTTGGGGATGCCGAAGCCCAGATCCGTCTCGCCGGTCGGCCCGAGGACGAAGAAGGCGTTCAAACCCTGGGCGTTGCCGCCGTCCGCCAGGACGATCAGGGCCGTCGGAATGCCGGTCATCGGGTCGATGGGCCCGCCGATATCGAACTGGCCGACGTTGACGAAGGTCGCTGCGACCGGGTTGAGCGGGCCCGTCAGGAGCACGATCGGGCGATTGGGCTCGCCTTCGAAACCGAACTCGATCAGCCCGCCGATGGTGGCCGTGGAGTAGTAGGGGCCGTTACCCGGGACGTAGGTCGGCTCCTGGTTGCCGTTACGCGCATCGTTGATGTCGAGCACCGCCAGACCGGGCTGAGGGCCCTGGCCGGGAGTCGCCACCGGGTCGTAGACCGCGACGTCGTCGATGGCGATGTCATGGCTGACGTTGCCGTTGGCCGTGTTGATCCGGAAGACCAGCTGGATGGTCTCGCTGAACCAGGGCGTGAGATCGAGGAACTGATAGGTCCACATCGGTCCCTGGTGCCCGATCGGGCCGAAGGCGTTGGGGGTCGTCGTTCCCGAGGTCAGCGAGACGACGTCGATCGACAGCATCGCGTCGTTGGTGAAGGGGATCGAGGCGTTGTCGCTGTAGAGGTAGAAGCTCAGCCTGGGGGTGATCAACGCACCGAGGTCGAAGCATGGCGACCGGAGATCGACGGTGATGTGCTCGCCGGCGTCGCTGACGTAGCCGTAGTAGCCGCTGCCGCTGTTGTCGCTCGGCGGCCCGGTGCTCGGGGTGGGCGTCGCGATGTTGGTGAAGTCCCAGTCCGAGAAGGCTCCCGAGGCATCCGCGACCTCCTGCCCCCAGCCCGGCGGAGGTGCCGTGCCCGGCGTCGCGAAGCCGTCGAAGTCCTCGACGAAGGGATAGGTCGTGATCTGCGCCGCGCCGCTGTCCACGTTCACGGTCAGTGCGTCGTTGCTCGGATCGAGATCCGCGGCGTAGGACACCGTCGCCGTGACGTTGTGCGGCCCCGGGATCGACAGGTCGGCGAGGGTCGTGAAGCTGTAGGTCACGAGTTGCCCGAGGCCCACGGCGTTCGCCAGGAGCAGGGCTTCCGTGACCGGCGGGCCCGCATCGACCTGATAGCTCATGATCAGGGTCGATCCGGCCGGAACCGCATTCATGCCCCAGTTGCGCATCTCGACCGTCACGGTCTCGGTCGAGCTGAGCGGCGTGCAGGTCAGGCTCTGGCCGACCGGACTCGTGATGGCGGTGAGGGCCATGTCGTCGGCGACCGAGGAGAGGGGCGCGTAGTGGATCGTCCCGTTCCAGATGCGCGGGGTGAAGGTGCCGCCGAAGGGGTAGGCGATGCCGATGCCCTCGTAAAACTCGAGGAAGGTGTCCGCGACGAAGACCGCTCCGACCGCCGTTCCGTTGGTGTACTGCAGGGTGCTTGCCGTCGTGGTGACGTAGTAGCCCTGGACCTGACCCGGCGGGATCACGTGGGCGAGGTTGAGGTTGAGCGGAGTGCCCACACCCGTACCGGCGCTCGTGACCATCGTCGATGCGAGCATGGTCCAGGCGGACATCGTGCCCTCGTTGCCGACGTAGCTGCCGCCCCCGGTGACGGCCCAGACCTCGACCGTGGCCGAGAGACCCGCGGCGAGGTGGACGTCGAAGGAGTTGATGACCACGCCGCCGGCGATCGCCTTGATGTCGAACATGTTGCCCGACTGGCCGTTTCCGGCCGCGTAGGTCGAGGTCAGGGAAAACTGCGCTCCGGCCGTGCCCGCCAAACCGATGGCGAGCGCAATGACGAGGAGCGTCCTGCCGATTCTCTTGGTGATCTGGTTCATGTCTCTTGTTCCTCGCTGCTCCTCAGGGAATCAGAATCTCGACCGCGTTGCTGATGGCGACGCCGCCGGTCCAGAAGTAGATGCCCTGGAAGGTCGTGAGCGGACCGGACGGGAAGGGCGGCATGGTGAAGTAGACGGAGTTCTCGGCCGCGGGGCCGGTGTTGAAGAAGGGATTGAAGCCCATCGGGATGGTGCCGTCCGCGAAGACCTGGATGAGCGTCGGGATGCCGGTCATCGGATCGATCGGACCGCCGATGTCGAGCTGGCCGATGCCGGGGAAGCTCGCGATCGCCGGGTTGAGGGCGCCGAACAGCAGGACGACGGGCTGATTCGCCTCGCCCTTCATCTCGAAGGAGATGATGTCGCCGCCCGGAATGGTGGTCGTGTAGGGGCCGTTGTCCAGCGAGCCGACACCGCTCAGGCCGGGGCTCTGCGCGGCGTTGATGTCGAGGACCGCGATGGCTGCCTGGGGCGGTTGACCCGTCCCGGGGACGTAGTTGAAGACGGCGAGGTCGTCGATCGCGATGTCATGACTGTTGCTGCCGCCGTCGCTGCGGCCGCGGAAGCGGAGCTGGACGATCTGGCCGCTGAACGCGGGAATGTCCACGAAGACCTCCGACCAGCTGGTGCCGATGTGGCCGATCGGGCCGAGGACGTCCATGGTCACGGTTCCGCCCGGGAAGGAGATCACGTCGAGCGAGAGGAAGTTCTCGCCGGTCGGAAAGGCCGGATTGTTGCTGTGAACGAAGAACTTCACCCGCGGGTTGGGCAGGGACGAGAGGTCGATGCAGGGGCTGATCAGATTGACCGCGGCGAAGTTCCCGTCGTCCTCGACATGGGCGTAGTAGCCGCCGCCGGTATGGTCCGAACTCGGCCCGGTCCCGCCCGTCGGAGTCGAGATGTTGCGGAAGTACCAGTCGGCATCGGCGCCGGCGCCGTCGGCCGGGTCCTGGCGCCAGCCGAGCGGAGCCAGCTGACTGCCGTTGAGAGTGACGCTGTCGAAGGTCTCGATCCACGGGAAGGTGGAGACCAGGTTCTCGCCGCCGCTGCTCGCGATGCGCTGGTTGGCATTGTTGAGCGGAATGAGGTCGGGCCCGTAGACGATGCTGACGTCGATCGTGTAGGTGCCCACCGCGGCCAGGTTGGCCGGCGTCGCGAAGGAGAAGAGCTCCTTCTGGCCGATCGTGAGCGAGGTCGTCGTGGTCATGAAGGTCTCGGTGACCGGGGTGCCGCCGTTGATGGTGTAGCTGGCCTGGAAGGTGGTGCCGGCGGCCATCGCCGTCGTCCCGGTGTTCTCGATCTCGAAGGAGATCGTCTCGGCGGCCGAGAAGGTCGAGCAACCGACCTGGTCGCTCAGGGGCGCGGTGACCGAGGTGACCGCCATCTCGTTGACCTCGTTCTTGAGCTGGATGTTCATCTGGCCGGCGACCTCGGCCGGCGTGAGGGCGCGATTCCAGAAGCGGAACTCGTCGATGAGCCCGCGCCAGGGAACGGCCGTGTTGTAGCCGCCGATGTCGAGGCCGCTCGTGGCCGTGCCGAGGATCGGCAGGGCATTCGTCTGCGGTACCGCCGGAAGGGCGACGCCGTTCAGGTAGGGCGTCACCGTCCTCGCACGGGAGTCGTTGACGAAACAGAGGTGCGCCCAGGTCGCGAAGGGCGCGCCGCCGGGCACGATCACATCGTTCATGCCGGTCATGCGGAAGGCGATGTTGTTCGCGCCGGCGATGCCGCCGCGGAAGCAACGGAACGAATTGGCGGTCTGGTCGCCGAAGAGGTAGCGCAACGCCGTCGGATCGCTGTTGTCGTTGTCGAAGGCCCAGATCTCGACGGACCAGTCGCCGGAGGCCGTGAAGACCTTGTTGGTCTGTACGGGAGCACCGGTCGCCGGGATCGTGTTGACGCAGGCCGCGCCGAGCCTCTGGAGGTTGCTGTTGAAGACGGCTCCGTTGGTGACGATCGCCGTGACGCCGGGCAGACCCGGATTCGCGAGGTCGTTGGTGGTCACACCGGAGGTCTCGTTGAAGCGATAGTAGTAGAGCTCGGGACGTTGGGCTTCGAGGACGGACGAGAATGCGAGCAGCATCATCGCCACGAGAAGTCCGAACGGACGAAGGCGGATCCGCATGATTGTCTCCAGTCAGCCACCCGCACGGGGCCTCCGGCCTCGGTTCAGATGGCGTTCGCGGTCGTGAATGACGGCAGGGCGAGAGCGGTCCGCCCCGGCAACAACCGTGGAGGATAGACCATCCAGGGGCGTTCGGGCAAGCATCATCCGGGACCGAGGTCGTCACAAGCGTCTGCAACGAGCGGGTTTTCATGCATCGAGCCGGGATGCGCAGCGGTCGAAATCAGCTTCGTTCAGGTGGTCGCCTTCGATGCCCGCAGGACTTATGATCCGGGCGCGCGGAGTCCTTGGGGCGGGGAGGGAAGGGAGTCGATGGGGTCGGTCTGGCAGACGATCAAGAGTGCGGCTGCGTCTCTCGAAGGGCTGATCGGACCCGACGAGCCGATCCTGTTGCTCGCGGTACTCCTGCTGGCCGGCCGCGTCTTCGGCGGCCTGGCCCGGCGCGGCCACCTGCCCAGCGTCACCGGTCAGATCCTCGTGGGCTTCCTGCTCGGCGGTTCGGGTCTCGCGATCCTGAAGCCGCATTCGACCGAGGCGCTTCATTCCTTCACCCTCTTCGCCCTCGGGCTGATCTCGGTGACGGTCGGTTCCCACGTCAACCTGAGGCGTCTGCGCAACGCGGGGCGCCGGCTCCTCTACCTGGTTCTCCTCGAGACCCTCGTGATCTCGAGCCTGGTCTTCTTCGCGATCCGCGCCTTCGACCTCTGCGACTGGCCCTTCGCGCTGCTCCTCGGAGCGGTCGGAGTCTCCACCGCGCCCGCCACCGTCGTGGCGCTCGTGAAGGAGGCCCGGGCCAAGGGCGTCTTCATCAAGACCCTCGTGGCCGCGGTCGCCCTGAACAACATCGCCTGCGTCCTCGCCTTCGAGATGGCGCGGACGCTCAGCACGCGCCACTACAGCCCCGATGATCACGACTTCGCCGATGTGCTGCTCGAACCGGCGCGGCAGCTCGTCCTGGCGCTGATGCTCGGTCTCGCGGCCGCGGCCGCGATGATCTGGGTGACCCGTCGCACCGTGCGGACCGAGCGCCTCGCCACCGCGGCCGTAGCGACGATCCTCCTGGTCCTGGGCGCGTCCGGCGTCCTGGGCGTCTCGCCGATGCTGGCCTGCCTCTTCCTCGGGGTGGCCCAGGCCAACATCACGCCCAACAAGGACGAGTTCGTGGACTCCTTCTTCTCCAGCTTCGAGCCGGCGATCCTGGCGGTGTTCTTCACGATGGCGGGGAGCAACCTGCACCTCGATGCCCTCGTCACGGCGGGCCTGATCACCTTCGTCTTCTTCGGAGCTCGCTTCCTGGGCAAGATCGTCGCGGTCGATGTCGCGATGCGACTGGCCTCGGCGCCGCAGCGGATCCGGCGCAATCTGGGCATGGCCCTGGTGCCTCAGGCCGGCATCGCCATCGGTCTGGTCGTGCTGGTGCAGGACGATCCCATCTTCGACGCCGAAGGCGTTCGAGATCTGCGCGACCTCTTCGTCACGGCGGTCCTCGCCTCGGTGACCCTGAACGAGGTGGTCGGGCCCATTCTGACCCGGATGGCCATCGCGCGTTCGGGCGAGGCCAATCGCGATCGGCCCCGGGCGATGGATTTCATCCAGGAGGAGAACATCGTCGTCGGTCTCGAGGCGAAGAGCATGAACGAGGCGATCGAGAAGCTGACCGACCTCATGATCCAGTCACACCACCTGGTCGGGGTCGATCGGGCCGCGCTCGTCGAGTCGATCGTCGAGCGGGAGGAATCGATGTCGACCTGCCTCGGCGACGGCATCGCCGTCCCACACGGCCGACTGCCGAACGAAGCGGGCATGGTGGGGGTCATGGGCATCTCCTCGGACGGTCTGCCCTTCAAGACGCCCGACGATCGACCCGTGCAGTGCATCGTCCTCCTGGCGACGCCGGACGGCCAGCGCGATCGTCACCTCGAGGTCCTGGCCTCGATCGCGCGACTCATCGGCTCGGATTCGACCCTGCGCGAATCGCTCTACGACGCCCGATCATCGGCGCACGCCTACGAGATCCTCCACTGCGACGACGCGGAGGACATCAATCACTATCTCGAGGAAGGGACCTGACGAGGGGGCCTGAGTTGCCGACCGGAGCGCCTCCGCCCGGTGTCCCTGCTTCAGTCGTCAAGGAGGCGGCTCGCGTACTCGAGTCGCTGCTCGATCCGGTTGTCGCGATCGCAGACCACGACCCGGGCGACGTGATCGTCGATCTCGTCCTCGGGAATCCAGCCGTAGGCCACGATGATCAGCTTGTGGCCGTTCTCGACCAGCCGCGCAGCGGCCCCGTTCACGCCGATCACGCCCGAGCCCGCCTCGCCGAGGATGACGTAGGTCTCGAAGCGGACGCCGTTGTCGATGTCGTAGATCCAGACGGCTTCGTTCGGTCGAATTCCGGTCGCCCTGAGGAGATCGGCATCGATCGTGATCGATCCGACGTAGTCGAGATCGCACTGGGTGATCACGGGGCGATGAATCTTGCCCCGCATGACTTTCCGCATCATCGTCACTGACCTGCC
>JBFIHP010000015.1:0-14630 GCA_041601735.1 Planctomycetota bacterium
GACGAGTCGGTTTTCATGCCGGGTTGTCCTATACCCTCAGCCCCGAAAAGGGGCGCGAACTGAGGGTCGGCGGCGAGACGCTGCGCGAGCCGCGGCGCCTCGACGACGGTGACGAGATCGGGCTCGGTCGGGATCTCCGCCTGCGCTTCGAACTCCCCGTCGAGAGATCGCGGGCGGCCCTGCTCGTCGTGCTCAGCGATCACGATTGCGAGGGCTGCCGCCGGATCGCCCTGATGCCGGCCCGCGGCCGCAGCGGCGCGCTCCTGCTCGGTCCCTTCGAGAAGGCTCACGTGAGCACGCCCGGGAGGGAGGGCGAGATGGAGATCTTCCGCGAGATTCCCGAGGCCGGCGGCGACCTCGTCGCCCAGGGTCCGCTCGGCCTGGCCAAGAACGGCGACGAGCCTCGGGCCAGGGTGGTCCTCGAGGACCTCGCGGCCGTTGCCGCCCGGGATCTCGTGGTTCACGTCCGACTACTTCCGGCCGGTCCCTGAACCGGTCCAGTTGCTTCGAAATATCGGGTCGGAATCCTGAATGAAGGCCAGTTTCGACCAAAGGAGCCCCGAGATGGCTGGCGCGCGAACTTCGCTCGGCAAGTTGCTGATTCTGCTCACGGCCATCTGTCTGGCCGTCTTCGCGGTCTTCGCGCTCTTCTTCGGCGTCTCCGAACAGGCGGCGATGCGGCATCGCGGCATGGCCGAAGACGAGGCCCGTCAGCAACGCATCAGGGCGCTCGAGCTACGCGAGCAGATGCTCAACCAGCCCCTCATCACCCAGGAGACCGTCCACATCGACCTGGGGGAGGGCGGCTACCGCAAGCCCGAGCCCGCCCGAGAGGGCGGCTTCGACGTGGAGCCGACGATCGCCCGAGCCGCGAGCCGCCTCGTGTCGCGCCTGCTCGACGAGGCGACCGTCATCGATCGCGTCGATCTCGGCTTCGCGACCGTCCAGGTCCGACCCGAGTCCGCGAACTCCAAGGCGGACGTCGATCTCGCCCTGCGGATGGCGGCGCTGCTCCGGCGCCGAGACGTGCCGGCCGTGCAGGACTTCGATCAGGGCGGCGTCGGCCCGATTCTCGTGGTCTCCGACCGTGAACTGGGCGACTTCGGTCGCGTGGCCGAGATTCGCGAGCTGACCGGCGGCGGCGCCTGGGCCGTCGTCATCGATCCCGAGATGCGTCAGGCCGCGGTCCGAGTTCGCGATCAGAACGACGAGCTGCGCTTCGGCTTCAAGACCGATCATCAGACCCAGGCCGCCTACGCTCGCGAGGATGCCTTCGAGGGTCTGCAACGCCGGCTCTCGGACGAGGTCTGGCGGATCGGTCGCGATCATCTCGGCATCGCGCGCGACGACGAGGCGGAATTCCGGACCATCGTCGCGAATCGTTTCCCCGAGGCCCTGCTCGCCGATCTCGGTCAGCGTGAATTCGGGCTGGTTCGCAAGGTGCTCGAAGGACCCGAGGGCGACGACGTCTTCTATCAGGCCGTCGTGTCCTGGGCCGGCGATCGCCGTGCCCTGCGCAGCGTCGCCGAATCGGCGCGCGGCATCATGGTCGCGAGGGCGCGTCTGCCTTTCGTCCGGGGCGGCCTGGCGCTCGGTGCGCTCGTGCTCGCATTCCTCGGCTGGCTCAAGGTCGACTGGTGGCTCAAGGGGCGTCACGCGTTCCTGAGCAGGGTCGCCTTTGTTATCCTCGCGCTCCTCGGTGTGGCGCTCAGCCTCCAGGTCTCGCTTCATGTCTGACGTGATGACGCGAAGCACGAGGACCGAGGCGCCGGTCGATTTGATCGCGAAAGAACCGGTGCCCCATCGGCGGAGATTCGAGATGGACTGGGAAAGCTTCTTCACGCACTACCGCAAGCCCGGCTTCATCCCCGGCTACGAGATCGTCAACAAGCTGGGGAGCGGCGTCTTCGGCGAGGTCTACAAGGCACGCAAGGAGTCCATCGGCAAGTTCTACGCCATCAAGTTCCTGAAGGTCTCCGACGAGAAGGTCAGCGAGGCCATCTTCAAGGAGCTGGACTCCCTGCGCTACTTCGCCCAGATCGATCACCCGAACCTCGTGAGCATCGAGGACAAGGGCGAGGTCATGGGCATCCCCTACATCGTGATGGGATACGCCGGGGACGAGACCCTCAAGAAGCTCCTCCAGGAGGGGCCCATCGACGGCGACCGCGCGCGCGCGATCTTCGGTCAGATCTGCGCAGGCGTCGGCGCCCTGCACGAGAAGTCGATCATCCACTTCGACCTCAAGCCGGCCAACATCTTCATGAAGAGCGACCACGCTCGAGTCGGCGACTACGGGCTCTCGAAGCTCGTGAGCGAGTCGCACATGACCATGTCGATCGGACGCGGCACGCCCTACTACATGGCACCGGAGATGCTGAACCGCAAGGGCGACCACCGAAGCGACATCTACTCGATGGGCGTCATCCTCTTCGAGATGGTCACCGGCAAGGTTCCCTTCACCGGGGACAGCGAGTGGGAGGTGCTGCGCAAGCACGAGAGCGAGCCCGTCGTCATTCCCGAATCCGTCGGCGAGCCCTTTCGCGGTTTGATCGCTCGCTGCATGGAGAAGGACGCCGAAAAGCGCTTCCAATCGGTCGCGGAGATCCTCCCCTGGCTCGAGTCCACAACGGGGCCGGCCGTGCCGATCATGCCGGTCGAGGACTCGCCCGCAGGGCCCGCGGTCAGCCCCGCGCCGGCACCGCGACCCGTCCCGCCGCCCCTGCCGCATCGCAGGCCCAGTTCGGGCAAGGCGAAGAAGGCTCGGCGGGAGCTGAAGCGCCACGTGGCCAGGGTGATGCCCAGGATCGAGGCGGCCGGCGGCAAGCGAGCCGGACAGGCCGATCCGCAGGTGCAGGTCGCGGTGGGTGAACTACCGCTCGAGGAGTCCTTCTTCAGCGACTTCGAGCGCGAGGCCGCCGAGGCCCGACCCGTGGCGGAGGCACGGAAGCCCTTCTTCCTTTTCCGGCCCTTCATCTGGATGGGGCGATTGATCGCTTCCTTCTTCCACAACTTCTTCCGCTATGCGATCGTGCTGGCGATCACCGCGGGCCTGGCGGTCCTGATCCATCTGGCGATGCGCGGTTTCGTCAACTGATACGAGAGCGAGTGCGACCTTGCCCCGGGACAAGAACGACTACGACATCGCGAAGCTCAAGGCGCATGACGAGCGCGAGTGGCAGGATCTGCAGGCCGACTACTTCCGGCGGATCTTCTACTACGTGAAGCGCCAGATCGGCAACGCCGATGCCGCGGAGGACGTGACTTCCGAGACATTCCTCGGCGCCCTGCGCGGCATCTCGCGCTTCGACGAGCGCTACAACGTCGAGCAGTTCCTCTTCGGCATCGCTCGCAAGAAGGCGATCGACTGGCTCCGGAAGTCGGGCCACGAGATCAAGATCGGCGGCACCGACGAGGACATGCCCGACTACTTCGGCACCGTCCCCGACAATGCGCCCACGCCGAGCCAGCTCACCGTCGCACGCGAGAAGGTCGCGCGGCAAAGGGACGCGCTCGTGGACATCCTGAGGGAATACGTCGGCGACCTCTGGGAGGCGCAGGACTTCAAGCGCCTGAAGACGATCGAACTCGTGTTCCTGAAGAACTGGAAGCACCGGCCGATCGCGGAACTCCTGGACTACCAGGACGAGAAGGCGATCGCGGGCGTGAAGTTCCGGGCCATCCGCGAGTTTCAAGACCGCCTGCGCAGTCGAGATCCGAACCGATCCCTCTTCTCGAAGCTCTGGGACTGATCGATGACCAATTGCCCTCCCGTCAAGGCCCTCGTGGAAGCCGTCGAACGCGACGATCTCGGCCACGACCTCGTCGATCACCTGGAGGTTTGCAAGGCCTGCGCCTCGATCCTGACCAGCCTCCGAGAGGAGTCGGAAGGCCTCACGATCAGCGTGGGCGACCTCTGGGTGCGCGAACGCATCTCCTGCCCCCATCGGGACATCCTCTCCTCCTGGGTCGATCGCAGCCTGGGCGAGCTGGAGCAGGACTACATCCGCTTCCATCTCGAGATCGTCGATTGCCCCGCCTGCCAGTCCGAGGTCGAGGAACTCACCGATCCTGCGGCCCGGGGCGACAAGCGCCTGGATCGGGCCCTGGACGAGGCCATGCGACGCTCGGCGGCGGTCCTCGGCGACCTGAAGGGCCGATAGCGTCGATTTCGACTCCCCTCCGACCGACTCCGGAATATCGGCCGGGGCCCCGCGAATGCCCCCTCAGTCCCGATCGGCTCCCGCCGGTCGGCGCGGAGCCTCAAGGAGTTGAATGTCATGTGCAAGAAGTTCGTCATCACCGGAATCCTGGCCGCGGTCGCCGCCTTCGTCATCTTCGGAAGCGCCACCATCAGCCACGTTTCCCACGGCGTCGGTTGGCTGCGGGCCGAGGTCGAGGACAGCGTCCCGGTCGAGTTCAAGCTGGACGAGGCGCGCAAGGCCATCAAGGCCGCCGAGCCCAAGATCCGGGATCTCAATCGCAGCATCGCCGAGAAACAGGTCGAGATCCGCTATCTCGAGCGGGAGCTCGTCGGTCTCGGATCACGTCAGGCCGAGCAGAAGAACCTGCTCAGGACCCAGTGGGAGTCCCTGCAGGTCGAGCGCGCCTCCTATCGTTTCCTCGGTCGTGAGGTGAGCCGGCAGACCCTGCGGAAGGACGCCGACCTCCGGCTGCGCCGGATCAAGGCCGCGGATCAGATGATCCAGAGCAAACAGGAGAGGCTCGACGCCCTGGTGAACGGCCTCGGTCACGTCCGGTCCGCTCTGGAGAACCTCATCGGCAAGCGCGAGGAGCTGATCACCCAGGTGGAAATGCTCGAGGCCAAGCGTCGCGAGAGCGAGGCGAAGAAGGCCACGACCCTCGACATCGAGGTCGATGGTTCGGACCTCGCCAAGGCCGCCGAGATCCTCTCGAAGGTCGAGAAGCAACTGGATGTCGAGATGCAGGTGATGGAGAACAACCACCCGCTGATCGGCGAGTACCTGGTCAGCGATGAGTTGATCGATGTCGAGGAGCGGATCTCCGCGTACCTTGACGGCCGCGAGGCTCCCGCCGCCGATCTGGGTCCCGTCCACGACGACGGCATCCCGGCCCTGGAGGCCGTCTCCGGCTCGCTCACCCAGCGGGACTGAAACGGAGATCGCGACACGCGGATCGAATCAGAGGCCGCCCCCACCGAATCGGAGGGGGCGGCCTCGTCGCATCCTGGAGGCCGGCCTTGCGGGTCCGACCCGGTTGAATAGGATCCTGGCAGGTGCAAGACAGAAGGGAGCCTTCCGTGGCCGACAACGACAACACCCCCCTCGAGACCGGCGGCGACAAGACGAAGATCATGGAGCTGGCGACCAAGCCCGACAGCCGGAAGCCGAGCGACGTCCGTGACGCCGCCTGGCGCCGCGCTCGGATGGAGGCCGGCCACATGGTCTTGATCCGCTCGCACTTCAAGTCGATCTACCTGATTCCGATGACCATCATCTCGCTCGTCTGCGGCATCGCCGTGTCGATGGTCGGGCAGGAGGGCGTAGACAGCAACTGGAGCCACACCTGGGGCCTGATCTGGGCCATCGGCTTCATGTTCTACATGAACATCTTCATCTTCGAGTGGAACCGGGCCTGGACCGTCGTGCTCATCGGCGGCATCGTCACCCTCACGGCGATCGGCTTCGCGGTGAACTCGGACGCCTTTCCGGTCTGGCGGAGTCTCGGCGACTGGATGAAGCACCTCAGGCTCGGGTTGACGCCCCAGGCCTACTTCTTCTTCGCGATCTTCTTCGGCTTCTGCGCTCTGATCTCCTGGATCAAGACGCGAATGAACTACGTCGTCATCGAGCACAACGAGATGCAGATCTACCGCAACGCCTTCTTCGGCGATCGCGAGCGCATCTCGATGTTGAATCCCCGGATCGAGGTGAAGGTGCCCGACATGGTCGAGTACTTCCATCCCTTCTACCGCGCCGGCACCGTCGTCATCCACGCGCCGACCAAGACCATCATCCTCGAAAACGTCCTCGGCATCCGCAAGGTCGAGCGGATCACGGATCGCCTCGGCAGCACCCTGAGCGTGCGGGTCGAGCGCGAGATCGAGGGCGGCGGCGAGAACGTCTGACGCCCGTTCGTCCCTGACCGCGGTGAGCCCGGAGGCCCAGGCCTCCGGGCTCTTCGCGTCGATGCGCGTCCGCGGCGCGGATCAGCGTCCGCGTGGCGGCACCGGATCGACCTTCAGGGGTTTCGCCATGATGACGACGACGAGGCTCCCATCGGCGAAGGGCACGAGCGCATGTCGAACGCCCGGCACGAGACGGAGCCGCGTGCTGCCGCTCGACGTCGAGAGCAACGGCATCCCGACGGTCGGGGCATCGGGCACGTACTCGGTCTTGCCGACGATCCGCTTGACGTCGATTCTCAGATCGAGGTCGACCGTGCCCTCTGCATTCAGGTCTCCGGTCAGCGCGAGGGCGAGGCCGTCGTTCACCTCGGTCGTCTCGGCGGCGTAGGTTCCGTTCTGGAGCCGCTTCAGGAAGGAGACACTTCGCTCCTCGCCGACCGAGAGCTCGGCCTTCTGCCCGTCGAGTGTCAGGATGTTCGGTGCGGCGAGCATGCCGGGAAAATCCGTCAACTTGCTTTCGGAGTCCTGGGGCAGCCCATGGGGCCGGCCCAATTCGGGCAAGGCCCCGAAGCGGGACCGCCAGGTCTCCGTGGCGCCCTCTGCCTCGAGGTCGATCAGGCGGATCTCGTAGAGGACCTGGAGAGCGACGGGGCGTCCTTCCAGGACCCGCTTCAGCTCGCGGGCATTGCGCCTGATGTTCTCGATCAGGGCGCGGACGTTCTCGTCCGTGTCGTGCTCGGGGAGCGCCGAGAGCTCGCGCAGGGACTTCTCGATCCGCTCGAAGGCGTGCGTCACGCCCTGTGTCCGGCGCCTCCCTCCCTCTTCCTGGGCGAGGAGGAGGGGTGCGGCCGCGATCATCAGCGCGGCGATCAGGGGAGTAAGGAACTTCATCGTCGTTCTCCTTCCATCATCGTGGGCCGGTCTCGACCCTCAGGGTCTTGCCGGCCAGAAAGCCGTTCTCGTAGCTGTGCGCGCGATAGGCGAGCGCCGAATCCGGGCCCCGTCGCTCCGCGATGGGCCGGGCGATCTCGACCCGGACCGGCGCGACTTCGCCCGGACCGCGCGGCGGCGGCGCGCTCGCATCCGTCGACCAGACTCGTCCGAGGATGATCCCGAGCAGCAGCGCGGCCGTTGGCAGCAGAAGAACCCGGGGGCGCGGGCGGGCAGGCGGCGGGGCGAAGTGCAGGGCGGCCTCGTCGGCCGGGCGCGAGTCCAGCGCCCTTGCGGTCAACAGGACGGCGGCCCCGCGCTTCGCGAACTCGTCGTCCTCGGCGAAGGCACGGGCGAGCTCGCGCAGCACCTCCGGCTCGGGCCTGTCGTGGGGCGGAGCCGTGGCGACCTCGCCGAGCAGACCGTCAAGTCGGTCGCGATCGATCATCGTCTCTCCTCCGGTTGCAGCTCTCCGACCAGGCGACGACGGAGCAGCTCGAGCGAATCATGGATGCGCGAGGCCACGGTGCCGATCGGCACGGCGAGCTCCTCGGCGATCTCGGCGTAGCTGAGGCCGCCGTAGTGGCGGAGACAGAAGGTCTCGCGTCGCTTCGGACCGAGGCAGTCCAGGAGTTCCGCGACCTCCAGGCCCGCGGGAGTCCGATCCGGGCCCGCGAGCGTCTCGTCGAGCGGTGCCGGCGCGGCCCTTCTGCTCCGCTCCGCGGCAATCCTCCGCGCGACCACGACCAGCCAGGCCGCGGGGCGCTCGGGAATCGATCGCGCGCATTGCCGCCAGAGGCGCAGATAGGCCTCCTGGAAGCACTCCTCGCGCTCGTAGGGGTCGCGCAGGGCGCCGGCGAGAAAGCGTGTGAGCCGGGGGCGCGTCTCGATGTAGATCCGGTCGAATTCGGCTCGCATCGGTCCTCCGGGAGCTTGGAGCCCCGGATCCTCGCATTTCTTCGCCGCTGCCGGCGAATTTTCTCGTGTCGGCTTCGTGTTCCGGCGCCGCTTGCGAGCCGGTTTCGTCGAGTGCTACGATTCGCGCCCTCCCGAAGAAGGGAGCCTTCCGCGTTGGAGGACAGGATGAACAAGAACCCGAAGCTGGATCGCTACCGTGTCGGGGCCTGGGGCCAGGGCTACTTCAGGGTCGATGAGCAGGGAGACCTCCGGGTGGCTCCCTCGGCCGAGGCCGGCTTCTCGGTGCGACTGAAGGACTGCGTGGGACAGCTCCGCGAGAACGGCATCTCCGATCCGATGGTGATCCGTTTTCCCCAGCTCCTCACCGACCGTCAGCGGCGCATCCGAGAGGCATTCCAGGCGGCCATCGCCGACTTCTCCTACCCGCGCCACTACCAGGGCGTGTTCCCGGTGAAGGTCAATCACGACCGCGTCGTGGTCGATACCCTGGTCCGCTCCGGTCGTGAACATCGCTTCGGTCTCGAGGTCGGCAGCAAGGCCGAGCTCTGCCTCGCCCTCACGATGCAGCTGCACCCCGAGTCGTTGCTGATCTGCAACGGCTTCAAGGACGACGACTACCTTCTGCTCGCCGCCTTCGCCGCGCGGCACGGACGTCGCGTCCTGGTGATCGCCGAGAACCCGCAGGAGATCGTCGATATCGTCGAGGTCTCGCGCGAGGCCGGCGAGATCCCGCTCATCGGCTTCCGCAGCCGTCTCCATACGGAAGGCACCGGCCGCTGGCAGGAGTCGAGCGGCTCGCGCGGCAAGTTCGGCCTCTCGACGATGGAGATCATCGAGGGCATGGACTACCTCCGCGACAAGGGTCTGCTCGATCACCTCGTCGCCCTGCACTACCACATGGGCTCCCAGGTCTGCGACATCATCAACGTCAAGGCCGCCATGAAGGAGGCCTCGCGGCTCTTCGTGGCGATGAAGGAGCACGCGCCGAAGCTCGACATCCTCGATCTCGGCGGCGGACTCGGCGTCGACTACGACGGCAGCCGGACCGCGACCGACTGGAGCATGAACTACTCCCTCGAGGAGTATGCCCGCGACGCCATCTACATCGTCAAGGACGTCTGCGGCAACGCAAACGTGGAGCCGCCGATCATCGTCACCGAGAGCGGCCGTGCCCTCACGGCCTATCATGCCGCCATCGTGCTCTCGCCCCTGCGCATCGTCGGCGGCCACGAGTCTCGGGACTACTCGCGCCACGAGACCCGGGCCCAGCAGATCGTCGATCTCAAGGACGCCCTCGCCAATATCTCGCCCCAGACGGCGCGCGAGGCCTTTCACGACGCGACCCAGCTCATGAATGAGCTCGTCTCGGGCTTCAAGCTCGGCTACGTGTCCCTGGTAGATCGTGCGGTCGGCGAGTGCCTCTATCGCGACATCTGCTTCTCCGCCCGCAAGCTCCTCGGGCCCGAGGCGCGCAAGACCGTCGACATCGCCAATCTCGAGCACCAGCTCGCGCCCAAGTACGTCTGCAACTTCTCGATCTTCATGTCCGTCCCGGACAGCTGGGCGGTGCAGCAGCTCTTCCCCGTCTGTCCGATCGAGCGGCTCGACGCCAAGAAGTTCGCGCCGGCGACGATCGGCGACATCACCTGCGACAGCGACGGCAAGCTGGAGCGCTTCATCGGCTCGGGTGAGGTCGAGAACTTCATCATGCTGCCGGAGGAGGAGGAGGGGGTCGAGTCGCCCTTGATCGGCATGTTCCTCGTGGGCGCCTACCAGGACGTGCTCGGAGACTTCCACAACCTCTTCGGCACGGTCAACGAAGGCGTCGTGATCATCAACGATCAGGACGACTTCAGCATCGTGGCGATGGACGAGGGTAGCTCGGTCGAGCACTCCCTCGACTACTTCGGCTTCACGCCGAGCGACATGGTTCGCAACTTCGATCGCATGATCGATCGCGACCAGTCGCGCGAATCGATCCAGGACTACAAGGGGACCTTCCTCCGTATCCTGCACGGCAACACCTATCTCAATCGCATGTGATCGGTCCCCCGATCCGAAAGGAAGAAGAATGAGCGACATCGATCTCGATCAGGCCCACAAGGCCATCGGCGCCGCCGTGGAGCGCGCCCAGGAACTCGGCTGCAAGATGGACATCGCGATCGTCGATGCCGGCGCCAACCTGAAGGCCTTCGTGCGCATGGACGGCGCCTGGTTGGGTTCGATCGACATCGCGATGAAGAAGGCCCGCACCGCCCGTTACTTCGACATGAACACCGGAGTGATCGGCGAGCTCTCGCAGCCCGGCGGCTCGCTCTACAACATCGAGCACTCGAACGGCGGCCTGATCACCTTCCCGGGCGGCGTTCCGATCAAGAACGCGGCCGGCGAGGTCATCGGCGCCATCGGAGTCTCGGGCAGCTCGGTCGAGAACGACCACGACGTCGCCGAGGCCGGTGTCCGCGCGCTGAGCTGAACTCGACTCAGTCGAACTCGACCCTCTTCACCAGGTCCGCATCGAGGAACCAGAGCTCGAAGCGGACCTGCTTCTCTTCGCCCGCGAAGGCGGCGGCGACGGCGTCGCGATAGACGCGACCCTGCCCGGCGTAGTCGGCGATCCTGTCGGCGATCTCGTCCTCGATGCGGTCGGTCTTGTAGTCGGCAACGACCAGCGCGCCGTCCTCGCCCTCGTAGAGCAGATCGATCGTTCCGGTCGTGATCGTGTCGCCCTCGCGGAAGGCCAGCGGGAGTTCCCGCGCCAGGATCCGGCCGGTTCCGCCCGCGGCCTCGAGCCTCCGGGCGAGATCGGACGAGGCGAGGCGCCGGAGGCTCGTCGCCAGGGCCGGGGCGAGCTCCTCACGATCCTCCGGTCGCAGCCAGTCCTCGGTCCCGAGCGCGGCCTCCTCCAGGTAGCTGCCGAGCCCCGTGGTCTCGGGCCAGCATTCGAGGATGCGATGGAGGGCCGTGCCGAAGCGGGCGGCACGGTCCGGCGCCACCCGGGTCAGGATGCGCGGCGGCTCGAGGTCGAGGTCCTCCTCGTCGTCCCGGATCGCCTCCTCGAGGCGGGTGGACGCCGTCGCGAGCGCCGGTCGTTCCTCGCGTTCTCTCTTGGCGGCCCGGGCCGCCTCCAGGGCATCGAGACCGTCCAGGGCGCCGCTCGGGTCCTGGTCGGAGGTCGAGCGCCGGGCGCGGGCCGCCTCGCGCCCGGGATGATCGGGTAGGCGCCAGCGGATGCCGTCATCGTCGTCATGGCAGACCTCTTCCCGGGGCGCGGCGGCGTCGAGGTCCTCCCAGGCGGGCAGGGCTCCCGTCCGGTTCCGCAGGAGGTCGAGGCTGCATTTTGCCTCCTCGGCGCTCTTCACCTCGGCCTCGTCCTTCGGCCAGCCGGCGCCGAGCACGAAGCGCTTCGCCGCGCGGGTGACGGCGACGTAGAGGATGCGGACGGCCTCGGCCCGCCCCACCTCGTCGTTACGGATCTCCAGAGCGCGGAAACCGGGCGTGGTCGCCCCGAAGAGCCGCAACTCGAAGTCGTCGCCGCGGCCGAGGACCGCGTCGTCGGTCGAACGTCGGCCGCCGCTCCGGCCCTGGTGCAGGGCCGCGAAGTAGACCTGCCGGAAGTCCAGGCCCTTGGCCTTGTGCACGCTCATGACCCGAACGGCGTCGGTGGTCTGGTCGCCGGGGCTGCCCTCGGCCTCGTCCTTCTCCTCGGTGATGCCCGTGACGAGCTCGCGGCGGATCTCGTGGACACCGCGACCGGGATCACGAAAGCGGCGCAGGACCTCGCGGAAGAAGCGATCGAGATTGGCAAGCCGATGTCCGCCGAGGAAGCGAGCCGCCTCCTGGGACTCGAGCCCGAAGGCCCGACGCAGGCGATCGAGGAAGACGTCGGCAGGCTCCGTTCTCACCGCGACCCGCAGGTCGGCCAGCGCTCGCAGGGCATAGCCGAGCAGCGCCGGCCAGTCCGGGATCGTCTCGAGTTCGGGGAGGCCCGGGGGCAACTCGGCGGCGGCGCGCTCGATCGCGAGGTCGAGGCTCTCGATCGGCTCTCCGCCCGAGCATCCGAGCGCGGCCATCAGCTTCGGGAAGCCGTGGCGCCAGAGCGGCAGCAAGGCGGCGTCGGGCAGTCCGACGGTCGGTGAGCGAAGGAAGCCGATCAGCGCGACCTGATCGAGGGGATCGAGGATCGTGACCAGCAGCGACACGGCGTCGATGATCTCGCGCCGGCGATAGAACTGCTTGTCCTTCTCGACGAGGTAGGGGATGCCCGCGTTGCGGAGGGCCTGGAGATAGGTCTCCTGCTGCGTGGTCGCGCGCAGGAGGATCGCCATGTCCTTGTAGTCGACGCCTTCGTTCGCGTGCAGCTCGACCATGTCGGCGGCGATGCACTCGGCCTCGATCCGGCGGGCCTCGTCGGCGCTCGTGTCCGGGCCCGTCTTCTCCGCCGCGGGGTCGCGACGCCAGCAGTTCCAGTACTCCACCGGTCGTCGGTCGGCCGCCTCGAAGCCCCGGCCGTCGAGGTTCTTCTCGGCGGCGAGCAGGCGTTCGAAGGCCGGTTGCAGGCCTCGCCTCTCGCTCATGACCGGCGCGACGAGACGTTCGACCTCGGCGAGGATCGGCGGGTCCGAACGGAAGTTGACGGTCAGGGGCTCGATGCTTCCGCCGGCCGCGCGGATCTCGCCGAGGAAGTCCTCGAAGGCCGCGAGGTCGGCGTTGCGGAAGGCGTAGATGCTCTGCTTCGGATCGCCCACGAGGAAGAGGCCGGGCCTGGTGTCGCCCTCGAGCGCGAGCCTGCGCACGATCTCGTACTGGATCGGATCGGTGTCCTGGACCTCGTCTACGAGGAGCTGGTCGATGCCGCCGCGGATGAGCGCGCAGATCTCGGGCCGATCCTCGAGCAGGTCGCGAGCCCCGCGCAGGAGGTCGGCGAAGGTGACCGCGCCGCGGCGGTGGAGGCGGGTCTTGAGCTGGGCCGCGAGGCGCCCGAGGAGCCGGAAGGCCGGGCGGAGGACCGCCGGATTCCAGGAGGTGACGGCGGTCAAGGCGTCGCGGGCGGCCCCTGCGAGAGCCGTGGCCGCCGGAGCGTCGTCGCCGAGCAGGTTCGCCTCGGTCTTGGTCAGGCTGCCCTTCGCCCAGTCGTCGAGCCTCTGGGCCGAGCCCTTGAGGTCGAGACCCTCGATCGCCTCCATCAGGGCCTCGGCGTCGCGGGCGCCCTCGATCGTGGGCAGTGCGGCCGCGATCGCGGCGAGCATCTCGAGGGCCTTCGCACGGCTGCCCTTGCCGTCGCGGATGGGGGCCGCGGCGAGCCGCATGAGGTCGCCGAGACTCCTCGCGAGTTCCTCGATACGAGGAAGGACCTCCTCCGCCGGGTAGGGGTCGCGATCGATGCGGGTCGCGGGGCAGTCGGACGACACGAAGAGGCGCAGGGCCTCCGTGATGCGTCCGGGCCCGATGCCCCGCTCGAGCAGGTCGAGCGCATCGGGATCGGCGGCCTCGCCGTAGGCCTCGATCAGGAACTCGGCGAGCAGGGTGTCGAGTTCGGCCTCGAGGAGGTCGCCATCGGCATCCACCTCGAAGCCCGGGTGCAGCCCGGCGGCGATCGCGTGCTCGGCGAGGATGCGACGACAGAACGCGTGGATGGTCTCGACGTGGAGTCGATCGATCTCCACCAGCAGGGCCCGGGCCCGGTCGCCGCGGCGAGGGGCCGGGGGCAGCTCCTCGTCCGGCAGGCCGGTGACCTCCTCGCCCCGGACGATCCTCTCGATCTCCTTCGCCACCCGCTCCTTCATCTCGACCGCGGCGCGCTCCGTGAAGGTGATCGCGCAGATGCGATCGAGGACCCGGGCGGCGGTCGCGTCCTGGAGGGCGTCCGGGCGTTCGTCGCGTGCGCGGTCCCATCCGGGACCGAGGGCCCAGACCAGGATGCGCGCGACGAGGGTCGCGGTCTTGCCGGTGCCGGCGCCGGCCTCGAGCACGACCGGGCGCTCGAACTCGTTGCGCGCGATCCGCCGGGCCTCGGCGTCCCTGCGGCGCAGTTCCGCGTCGTTCCCGTTCATGCGCCCTGCTCCTCGATTCCGACCGAGCCGCGGCCGCCCGGGTCCCAGATGTCGGCCAGGATCGATGCCCCGGCGGCGGCCTCGGTCGCGGCGAGCTCGACCAGGCGGCGCCGGGCGCCGCTGTCGCCGCGGAGGCAGGCCATGTGGAAGTCGCAGTACTCGCAGGTCCGCGGCTCGTCGCCCTTCGTGGTCTCGAGCCGGGGCGGAAGGACTCCCCGGGACCAGGCCGCCTCGATGATCGAGGTGGCGGTCTCGAAGCGTCGCCGGACCTCGGCATCGTCTTCGACCTCGACGACGGCGATCTCGTCGCTCAGGTCCGGGTCGAGGTGCAGGTAGCGGCCGCGGCCCAGTTCGAGGGCATAGGCGGGGCCCTGCAGGAGGCGACCCTCGAGGATCGCGCTCAGGAGCTTCCTGCGCCGAGTCCCGGCCGTCTTGTCGGTGCTGACCGGCTTACCGGTCTTGTAGTCCGTGCCGAGGCCGTCCCGATCGACCCGGTCGGCCCGGAAACGGACGCCTCTTCTCCCACCGCCCATCGTCTCGATCGTCGTCTCGTGACCGGACTCGACGGACGAGACCTCGGGACCCCGGTCGTCGCGCCATTCGAGCGCGATGGCGCGATC
>JBFIHP010000016.1:0-14616 GCA_041601735.1 Planctomycetota bacterium
CCCGACAGACGGGGGATCGCGGCGATCACGAGAAGGACCAGGAGGATGCCGAGGTCGGTCCTGCCGATGCCCGGCGTCTTCGCCTCGCTCATGGCGCCGCGGTCGGATTCGGTGCCGGTGTCGAGGTCTCCTCGGCCGGCGGAGCTTCGGCCCGCTCCGTCGTCTCGATTCCCTTCCGGTAGCAGAGGAGTCCGATCAGGACGAGCGGGTAGTACCACTCGACGTAGGTTCCGCCCGCGTGGGTCTTCCACAGCTGGATCGCCGCGCCGATCGCGGCCAGGAGCATCGCGAACTGGGCCTCGTTGCGTTTGCGGGCCAGGAAGAAGCCGCAGAGCGCGAGCGTCGCGAAACCGATGAAGGTCGGCTTCAAGACCGAACTCGTCCCGGTGAGCGGCACCTGCCAGAAGGAGGCGAACTCGGGGTAGACGCCCCAGAACGAGAAGAGGCTCGAGCCGTATTCGAGATTGCCGAAGCCCTCCTGGTGCTCGAGCGTGGCCGACATGAACAGCCCGATGGGGCCCTTGCCGTCCAGCTCGGTCGAGCAGCCGATCACCGCGCCGGCGATCGCGGCGCCGAGGATGCCGAAGCCCAGGAGGAAGGGGATTGTTCCCCGCCCGCGCCAGAGGTACCAGCCGAGGAAGCTCGGGAAGAGGAAGGCCGGCCAGAACAGCGCGCCCGCGCCGACGGCGAGCGCGGCGCCGGCCAGGAAGGGGCGGTCCAGCAGGAAGAAGGCCAGAAGGACCATCGAGATCGGCGCGATGTGCGAGATGTAGGTCAAGCCCCCGATCGCCTCGAAGTCCTCGCCGCCCATGCCGATGACGTAGGAACTCCCGGCGTAGAGGGCGACCAGGGTCCAGCCGACGCGATGACTCGCGAGGCGCGCGCCGATGCCGTAGAGCGAGAACAGGCCGATGAGATGGAAGAGCAGGCAGGCGAGCTTGCTGGCGATGAGGTCGGGCCGACGGTAGCCCGGATCCATCGGGTCGGCGTCCTTCGGGTTCGCCGTGGTCTCGAGGAGCAGCTGGAAGGGCATGTGCGCGGCATAGAGCACCGGCCCGTAGGTGGCCGCGGCGCCGTGGCCCGGCGAGGTCGGGCCGCGGAGCTTCGCGTCGGAATAGGGAACCGTGCCCGTCTCCAACCAGCGCTGAGCGCCGAGATTCGTGTAGCGGCCCGCGTCGGTCGGATCGAAGGCGAAGACGACGCAGACGTTGATGAAGACCGCGGCGAGGGCGAGCAGGACGAGGCTCATGCTGCGGGGATTGATCGTCGTCTCGCGCGTCCGCCGCAGGGCCGACGACAGGGCGAAGGCCGCCATCAGCGCCGTGCAGGCGAAGAGGCCGGTGAAGGCCGCGGTCAGCAGGAAGGGTTCGCCCTTCCGGTAGTGCGGCTCCCATTTGTGAATGTCGATGAGGGGCAGCGTGGGGAGGAAGAGCAGGGCGGCGATCAGATTGCGCTTCGAGAACAGCCGCGTCGAGTCGCCCAGGATGAAGAAGGTGACGAAGAGACCGATCCAGAGCGCTCCGGATTGATCAGGTGCGAATCGAAACAGGGCCTGCATGCTGCGTCCTCCCGCCCGGTCTGAGGCGTCTCCGCGGTCGTTCCGATTCGCCACCGGCCGAGCTCGACTCCCGTCGCAGCCCGAAAGCCCGTCGAGACCACGCGGTCTCGTCCCGCCGTCCGAGCCCGGAATCCCGCGGCGGATCGCGCGGCCGGGTCGAGTTCAGCCGCGAGAAGTGTATCCGGAGCGGCGGATCGCGGGCAAGCCGCGTCGCCTCCCCGGGGCGTCAGCGTCGGGCCGACCAGGTCTCGAGTCCGAGCACGATCGCCTCCGCGAGCTTGCGCCGGTAGAGATCGTTGCCGAGCCGACCGCGTTCGTCGGGATTCGAGAGGAAGCCGAGTTCGAGGAGGACGGCGGGGTGGTCGTTCAGCTTGAGGACCCGGAAGCCGGGCGACTCCTTCACGCCGCGGTCCTTCACGGGCGTGACCAGGGCCAGCTTCTTCTCGAGCGCGACCGCAAGGGTGGCCGAGCGGCTGATCTTGTCGGCGCGGGCGCCGGGACCGCGGTGCATGGCGCGGAAGACCTCGACTCCTCGCGCGGCGCGATTCGCGGCGGCGTTGACGTGGATCGACAGGAAGGCGTCCGGCCGCGCCCGGTTCGAGATGGCGGCGCGCTCATCGAGCGGGATGAATCGGTCGTCCGTTCTCGTGTAGGTGATCTCGGCGCCGCGCTGCCGGAGCAGCTGGCCGACGTGCATCGTGATGTCGAGAACGATGTCCTTCTCCTGCAGGCCGCCGCCGAGCGCGCCGCTGTCCTTGCCGCCGTGACCGGCATCGAGGACGAAGTGACGGCCGCTCAGGCTCCGACCGGGAATCGGTTTCGGTTCGCGGGCGACGGGCTCCGCCCGGGGCGTCGGAAGGGTCGGAGTCACGAGATCCGCGAAGTTCCGGTCCAGCGCCGCCGCGACGTAGACCCGGCCGAGGTCCTCGCGCGGCCGCTCCGGCATCAGGACGAGGTTGCCCGCGAAGAAGGAGACCCGTGACAGCGGGTCGATCTGGACCTCCGTCCCCGGCTTCTGCAGGCGGATGCGACCCTCGGGCGTGCTGCCGACCCGGCGGAATCCGTGCCTCGAGGCGAGCTGATCGACCTCGATCCAGTTCGGATCGGAGGCCAGCGCGCTCACGCGGACCTCGGGCTTCGGCTCTTCCTTGGGCTTCTCGGCGCCCGCGCAGGCCGAGAGGATGGTGACGAGGACCGCCACGCCCGCGACCACCGCGCGGTGCTGGAAACTGGACGACATGCTGTTCCCTCCCAGGACCGGAGCATCATAGCCGTTGACGGCGACGAAGTCGCACCGTATCCCTGGGGCGACCGAAGGGTCCCGTTTTCCGCTCGATCGAGGTCCATGACCGCATCACTCTTCATCACCGGCGCGACCGGCTTCCTCGGATCTCGCTTCCTCGAGCTGGCGGATCTCGGTCGATTCCGGAGCGTTCGTGCCCTCGTGCGGGGCGAAAGCGCCCTGCCGGACGGCGTCGAGGCGGTCCGTGGCGACCTTCTGGACCCCGGAGACTGGCAGCGGGCCATCGAGTCGGATGCCGTCGTGCTGCACCTCGCGGCCCTCACCGGCAAGGCCTCCCGCAGACGCCATTTCGAGGTCAACGACCTCGGGACGGCCCGCCTGCTCGAAGCCGCTCGCAGCGCCGGAGTTCGCCGGTTCCTGCTGGTCAGCAGCATCGCGGTCGCCTTCGAGGACCGTCCCGGCTACCACTATGCCGAGGCCAAGGAGGCCGCCGAACGCCGGGTCCGGACCTCGGGACTGGAGTCCCTGATCGTCCGACCGACGATGGTCTTCGGTCCCGGGTCCCCGGTGGAGGAGGGCCTCGCGCGTCTGGCGAGCCTGCCGGTCGTACCCCTCTTCGGCGGCGGCGAGAATCGCCTGCAGCCGGTCGCGGCGGCCGATCTCGCCCGTTTCCTGGACGCGGCGCTCGACCGCGACTTCGACGGCGGCTGTCTGACGGTGGCGGGCCCGGAGGTCTGGACGATGCGCGAGCTGCTCCGGCGACTCGGCCGGGAGAAGCTCGGCAAGGCGCGGCCCGCCGTCTCCTTTCCGCTGCGCCCGACCCGCGGCCTGCTGCGCCTGGTCGAACCCCTGCTGCGGTCGATCCTGCCGCTGACGGCGGGGCAGCTCGCCAGCTTCGCCAACGACGTCGCCCTGCGGCCGGGCGATCCCCATCACCTCGTGATCGGCGCGGGCCGCCCTCGGGAGCCGGGCTCATGAACGATCGCGGGCGCTCGATGCGCGAACTCCGCGTGCTCGCGACCATGCTCGGGCACGCGGGCCCGATCGACGCGATGGTCGAACGTTACGCCGCCGTCACCGCCGACGAGGGGGAGATCGAGAGAGGGCGCGGCGATCGCGGCCTGCAGCTCGCCGCCCTTCGCCGCGGCGGGATCCCGGCCCGCATGGCCTCGGTCTGGGCCGCGCGTTTCGATCGTCACGGCCCGCTCCGTCGGCGTGAGGCCCTCGCTCTCGCCCTGCTCGAGTGCCTGCCGGAGTCGATGGATTCGGTCGATCGTTGCAGCGACGGCGGCCCCGGGGCGGCCTGGCCGCGCTTTCTCTGGTGGGGCCTCTGCGAGGTCCTGCTCCTGCTTGCGGCCCTGCCGGTCTTCGGCTGCGCCCGTCTCTTCGGAGACCCTTCATGAGCGGGGGCGTCGTCGTCGTCGGATCGGGAGCGAGCGGAGTCGCCTTCGCCGCGCGCCTCGTCGCGGAAGGGCGGCCCGTCGTCATGCTCGACGTCGGTCGTCGAGGTCCGCGCCCGCAGCATCCCGATCTCGATCTCCCCGGTCTGAAGCGCGAGCTGGCCGATCCCCACGCCCACTTCCTGGGGACGGCGAACGAATCGCTGATCCTCCCGGTCGAGGACGAGGACGAGTACTACGGCTTCCCACCGGACAAGCAGCACGTCTTCAGCGCGCACGATCGCCTGCCCGTCTCCTCCCGGGGCTTCACGCCGCTGCTCTCCTTCGCGGCCGGCGGGCTCGCCGAGGCCTGGACCGGCGGCAGCTATCCCTTCAACGAGGCCGAGCTCGAGGGCTGGCCCTTCGGACTCGATGAACTCCTGCCGCGCTACGGCGCCGTGGCCCGGGACATCGGGATCAGCGGCGCGGACGACGACCTGGCCCGCTTCATGCCGGTACATGACGGCCTGCAGGCGCCGATCGAACTCGACCGGCACGCCGCTCTCCTGCTGGCGGACTACGAGCGCAAGCGCGATCGTCTCGCGCGCAGGAACTTCGTCATGGGTCGGGCCAGGCTCGCGGTCCTGAGCGAGGACCGCGGCGACCGCCGGGCCTGCGACCGGCTCGGCCGCTGCCTCTGGGGTTGCCCGCGCGGCTCGCTCTACACCCCGTCCATCGGACTCGACCGCCTGATCGGCCGCGACGGCTTCGACTATCGTCCGGGCCATTTCGTCGAGCGCTTCGTCGCCGACGAGGGCGGGCGCGTCCGAGCGATCGTCGCGCGCGACGAGGGCGGTCGCGAGCGGGAGATCCCCTGCGATCGCCTGGTGATGGCGGCCGGCACCCTCGCCTCGGCCCGCATCTACCTCGCGAGCCTCGCGGCCCAGGGTCTGCGCGACGTCGAGCTGGGCGGGCTCATGGACAATCGCCAGATGCTCATGCCCTTCGTCAATCTGAAGATGCTGGGTCGGCGCTACGAGGCGAAGAGCTACCAGTATCATCAGCTGGCCATGGGGCTCGATCTCGGCGGAGCGATGGACTACGTGCACGGCCTGGTGACCACCCTGAAGACGGCGATGCTGCATCCCGTGGTGCAGAACCTGCCCTTCTCGATGGGAACCTCGACCCGCTTCTTCGGCGAGATGCACACGGCGCTCGGTCTTCTGAACGTGAACTTCTCGGATTCGCCGCGGCCGGAGAACCGGCTGGCGCTCGAGGAGGGTCGAGCCGGGGCGGCGCCGCGTCTGCTCATCGACTACCGGCCGACGGCCGACGAGCCGGCCCGCCTCCGGCGCGCGGCGACGAGCTTCCGCAAGATCCTGCGTTCGCTCGGCGCCCTGGCGCCGAAGGGCATGAGCCACCTCCGGCCGATGGGCGCGAGCGTCCATTACGCCGGCAGCCTGCCGATGACGACCCGGGGACCGGAGGACGGCCTCGATCCCGAGGGCCGCAGCCGCCGCTTCGACAACCTCTGGTTCGTGGACGGCAGCGGCCTGCCGACCCTGCCGGCGAAGAACCTGACCTTCACGCTCATGGCCAACGCCTACCGGGTCGCCGAGCGGAGCTTCCTCGCATGAGCGCCGCGCGCAGGATCGTGAGTCTCGGCTGGTTGCTCCTCGGTCTCGCCGCCGTCGTCGGGTCCTTCCTGATCGAGACGACGGCGAGGGCGGGCGGCGGGCGCAGCCTCGAGGCCTACTGGCTCGCGGTGGCGGGCCTGGCGCTGCTGCCGCAGGCGCTGAACGGGAGCCTCGGGCGCGTCGCCGCCCGGCTCGCCTCGCTGCTGGTGCTCGCGACCGGCGGCTGGTGCGCGCTGACGCGGTCCACCTGGCTCCATCACCTCTATCTCCGACCCTGGGAACTCGCCGTCCCCGAGCGTGCGCTCGGGCTCGGTCTCGTCGTCCTGCAGACCCTGGTCGTCGTCACCCTGCTGCGCCGCGATCGAGCGCTGTTCGTCGCCATCCGCAAACGCTTCGACCGGCGCCTCTTCGTCGTGCTCGCGCTGGCTCTCCTCGCCTCCGGGGCCCACGCGACCCTGGTCTACCCGCACCGTGACGAGCCGCGCTACCTGATCTTCTTCGTCCTCCAGCTCGCGGTCGTCGCGGCGATGGCCCTGATCAACCTCGGGCACCTCGTCCTGCTGGCGGCGCGGCTGGACGGGGCTCTCCTCGAGCGGGCGACCGCCCGGCTCAGGGCGGCGGAGGAAGGCCGCGGACTCGCGGGGAAGCTCCGCGCCCGCCTGCCGCTGATCGCCGGCGTCTGGGTCACCGCGGTGTCGGCGCTCATCTCCTGGTTCGTGCTCGACCGGGTGCCCCACGTGCCCGACGGCATCGCCTACCTCTTCCAGGCCGCCACCATCGCGGGCGGCTCCTTCAGCGCGCCGGCGCCGTCGATCCCCGAGGCCTTCTCGGTCTACCTCATGGACGTGCGCGGAGGGCAGTGGTACGCCGTCACGAATCCGGGATTCCCGCTCCTGCTCGCGATCGGCGTCAAGATCGGCTGCGCCTGGCTGGTCAACCCCGTTCTCGGCGGCCTGTCGATCTTCGCGGGTCACGGTCTCCTGCGGCGACTCCTCGACCGACGGCGGGCCGACCTCGCGACGATCATGCTCGCGCTCTCGCCCTGGATGATCTTCCTCGCCGCCTCGTTCATGACCCACATGGCGACGCAGCTCTTCGCGATCCTCGGCTTCATCTTCGCGCTCGACGCGGCGGCGCAGAACAGCTCCAGGAAGGGGCTCCTCGCCGGTGCCGCCTTCGGCTTCGTGCTCCTCGTCCGTCCGCTCGACGGCCTGCTCCTCGGAGTCTTCGCCGGTCTCGTCCTCCTCGCGGGCTGGTGGCGCGAGCTGCGGCCGCGCTTCCCGGTGCTGCTCGCCTTCGGGCTCGGCGCGGTCCTGGTCTCGTCGGTCCTGCTCGTCTTCAGCCGCGCGGTCACGGGCAGCTTCCTGGAGCCGCCCATCAACGCCTACATCGCCGACCTCTGGCCGGGCAGCACGAACCGGCTCGGCTTCGGTCCGGAGGTGGGCAACCCGCCCCAGGTCTGGGGGCCGCTCGATCCGATCCGGGGGCACGGCTGGCGCGACGTCCTCCTGAACAGCAACCAGAACCTCGCCAACCTCCAGATGGAACTCTTCGGCTGGCCCATCGGCTCGCTCGCGCTCCTGCTCTTCCTGCTGGCCAGGGGACGACTGGAAGGGCGGGCGCGGGCGGTCCTCGCCCTCCTCGCGCTGCTCGCCGCGGGCTACAACCTCTACTGGTTCAGCGGGGGACCGGACTTCGGCCCGCGCTACTGGTTCTCGATGATCCTGCCGCTCGCGCTCCTCTCGGTCCTGGGCTTCGACCGCCTCAGGGCCGAGCTTCATCCCGCCGGGGCGCGCGTCGGCGCGGCCCTCGCCGCGCTCCTCCTCCTCGTGACCCCCGTGTTCTGCGTCTGGCGGATCTCGGCCCGCTACCTCGACTACCGCGGCTTTCACGGCGGTTACCGCCGCCTGCTCGAAGAGCACGAGGACATGAGGGGCGGTCTGGTGCTGGTCGAGACCCGGGAGGAGATCGACTACGGCTGCGCCTTCATCCTGAACGACCCCTTCCTGTCCGAGGGCTCCACGATCTTCGCTCGCTCGCGCGGGACGGTCGCCGACTTCGAGCTCATCCGCGCCCTGGGCGGTCGCCGGGTCTTCCGGGTCCGCGGACCCGCCGGTACCGGCCGAGCGGTCGAGCGGATCGACCCCCGGGCTCGCTGACCCCCTCCGGACCTATCCTGGACCCCTGATTCCATCCCTCCGGCGGGGCAGCGATGGCCGAGGAACCGATCCAGGACGAGCTCGAGACGCGTCGCGGTCCGCTGGGATGGCTGATGCGCCGCTTCCGGTCCGCCCGGGCCTGGGAGGAGATCCGCGCGCGTCTGCCGGAGCGGCTGCCGCTGCCGCGGCGGCTCCTGGTCGCCCGCCTGGCCGTCGTCTGCGCCATCATCGTCTTCAGCGTCGCCTGCGTCATCATCGTCTGGCGTCTCGGTCCCCTGCGGCGCGAGGCCCAGCGACAGGCCGGGCACGAGATGATCTTCCTCCAGCTGCGCGCCCAGGTCTCCGCCGCGGCGCTCGAGCGCGACCCGGATCACCTGCGCGAGGATGCGGCCTGGCTGCTGGAGCGGGTCGAGCGATTCGCCGCGGGGCGTCACGCGGATGCCTTCGGCAGCGCCGAGCTGAGCGCGGCGATCGAGACCGTACTGCGGCGGCGCGAGCGACCGATCGAACTCATCGACTCGCGCACCTTTCTCGGGGAGATCGACGACCTGATCGCGTCGCTCCGGGCCGAGGAGGCCGAGATAGCCGATGCCCTCGACGGCCAGTTCGATCTCCTCACTCTCCTGGTGGTGGGCGCCCTGGTCCTCTCGACCGTCACCCTGCTGCTGATGGAACGCACCAACCGGGCCAAGGAGAAGCTCGCCGCCCTGCACTATCGGGCGACGCACGACCATCTGACCCAGGGGCTCAATCGCGGAGCGATCCTCAATGTCGCCGAGCGTGAGCTCGCGCGTGCCGCGCGCGTGGGCCGATCGCTCGCGGTCCTGCTCGTGGATCTCGACCGGTTCAAGGCGATCAACGACGGCCACGGTCACGCCGCCGGCGACGCCGTGATCCGCCAGTCGGCGCGGCGGCTCCGGGGGAACGTCCGCATCTACGACTCGGTGGGGCGCTACGGCGGCGACGAGTTCCTCATCGTCCTGCCCGACGCCGACGAGGCCGAGGTGGCCCGGATCGCCGCGCGACTTCATGCCGCATTCGGCCGTCCGATCGATCTCGGTCCGGTGATGAAGAAGACCTCGATCAGCATCGGCGGCGCCGTGCATCACGGCGGCGACGAGCCGATCGACGCGCTGATCGCCCGTGCCGATCGTGCGCTCTATCGGGCGAAGGAGGCCGGCCGCGACGGCTGGGCCATCGATGCCGACCCGACCGCGCCCGCCCTGCCGGCCGCCAGGAAGTCGGACGAGAGCGCGGCCGCGCCCGACACCGGCCTCGAGTCGGAGGCATGAGTCCGGCCCCGTCGCCGTGATCGCCGAGAATCGGGGCTTCAGGTCGCGGCGGGGGTGACGCGAGCCGACCTGAAGCGGCGGCTCCAGAGGGTCCTGCGCAGGCGGAAGAGCCCCTTCACGTCCTCCCAGGCGGTGGACATGATCTTGACCCGGCTGTCGTCGTCATCGATCCAGGTCACCGGTTCGTCCTTGATCCGGAAGCCCTGCTTCTCCGCCAGGACCAGCAGCTCGGTGTCGAAGAACCAGCCGTTGTCCTTGACCTGCGGGACCACCTTCTCGACGACCTCGCGCGTCAGCACCTTGAATCCGCACTGGGCGTCGCTGAAATGCGTCAGCATCATCATCTTGACCAGCAGGTTGTAGCTGCGCGAGATGAACTCGCGCTTCAGGCCCCGCTTCACCTTCGACTCCGGGAGCAGGCGCGAGCCGGTGCCGAGGTGGTAGCCCTCCTCGACGATGGCGCGGCAGATGCGCTCGAGGGCGCCGATCTCCGTCGAGATGTCCACGTCGGTGTAGGCGACGATGTCGGCGTCGCTCTGCAGCCAGGCCTCGCGCAGGGCGCGGCCGCGGCCGCGCTTGTCGAGCTGGTAGACGCTGACGTCCTGCCACTTCTCGCCCAGCCGGCGGGCGATGTCGGCGGTACCGTCCTTCGATCCGTTGTCCGCGACGAGGATACGGGCCGGATAGGGGAATTCCTCGTGGAGATAGCGACGGATCTCCGTCACGCTCTTCTCGATGACGTGGGCTTCGTTCAGCGTCGGGACGACGAGTTCGACGAGCGGACCGGTCTTGGGCATGGGTTTCTCTGAGACGGCGCAGACGACCTTATCAGCATCGAAATCCCGACACCACGATCCCGCGTTTGGGTAATCATGCCTCGGGTTCGGATACCACCTCGACCGGAGCGGGACGCGGGGGCGGGTCGCCGCGCTCGGCCTCGGGCGCCTCGTGGGCCGCGCCGGCGCGCCAGATGAAGAAGCACTTCAGGCCGGCCAGGGCGAGGATCAGGAAGGGCCAGGCGCGCCAGTGGATGAAGTGACCGGCGTCGGGCATCGATTGCCTGAGCGTGTTCAGCCAGGGCAGTTGTAGACCCTCGTGCAGGAAGCGCCGCCAGCACTCCGGTACGGCCTGGAGGTCGCCGTGGGTGGTGAAGCGCACCATCGACAGGACCCAGACGTGGAGTCCGCAACAAAGGCCGAGGAGCCAGACGGCGAGGAGGGGCAGGCGCCGGAGGTGCTCCGCGACGAGGATGAAGACCAGGGGCACCAGCGGCAGCAGGTAGCGCACGCCGGTGTTGAACTGCATCCGCGAGTACTGATTCGAAGCCTGGAAGAGCAGGAAGAGCAGGGCGAAGATCTCGATCGACCAGGCGTTGGCCGGCCGCAGGAGCCGGCTCTCCCGGCGGTAGATCAGCCAGGGAACGAGCCCGATCAGCAGCAGGGGCGCGAAGGCGAAGAGCCCGTAATCCCAGGAGACGAGGCTGTCGATGATGATCCGCGGGTCGGGCAGGGTCATGCCGTGCCAGCCCTGGTCGGAGTAGTTCACCGGCGGCATGTGCGCCTGGCCGGGTTGGAACCAGGCGCCGTACATGATCTTCTGCGTCCAGCACAGGAAGGCGACCGGAGGGATCGAGCCGAGGACGTAATAGAGGCTCGAGCCGAATGCGCGCGCGAAACCGACGGCACGCCAGCGCCGGACGCCCCAGCAGGCGTAGAAGCAGAGCAGCGGGATCACCCCGGCGTAGTCGAGCGCCACGCCGAGCCCCGCCATGAAGCCCCCGCCGAGCAGGCGCCAGGGGGGCAGCTCGGCGTCGTCCTCGTCGCTCGCCGTGAGCAGCCAGGTGAGGAAGACCGTGACGGTCAGGAAGACGTTGTGGTTCAGATGGGCCGCGCGATAGAAGATCGGCGTCGCGAAGGCGAAGAGGAAGGCCAGGCCGGTCGCACGATTCCGGTCGATGCCGCGACCGAGCAGGAAGCCGTAGATCATGATCACGAGGAGCGCGCAGAGCGGCGCCATGCAGAAGGCGCTCGTG
Organism: Planctomycetota bacterium; assembly: GCA_041601735.1. Lineage (GTDB taxonomy): Bacteria > Planctomycetota > DRQF01 > JACKGY01. The sequence goes on from JBFIHP010000016.1 coordinate 11,301, forward strand.
ACGGCCGTGGCCGCGCCGAAGCGGAGGTCGAGGCCCTGCTCGCGCACGAGGCGCATGAAGCGGACGCGGTTCGGATACTCGCTGGCGAAGTCGGCAGCGCGGGGCTCGGGCCGTTCAGCCAGGCGGGCCAGGCTGTGCTCCTCGAGCCGGTCGAGGACCGGCGAGAACACGAACAGGGGCAGCAGGGCGGGCAGGGAGCCGGTGATCTGGTTGCCGACGTAGGCGTGCTGGACCCTCTCCTCCTCGCCGTTCGGGCCCGTCACGGATTTCTCGTGCCAGAAGATGTCCGAATGGAAGCCGATGTATTCATCGAGTTCGAGGTCGCCGTCCTCGAGCAGGCTGAAGGCGGGATAGTGCTCGCGCACCACGTTGGTGGCGAAGTGGATCGTGAACACGATCCAGCAGATGAGGAAGATCCGGAGTTTTCGTGACGCCAGGAACTTCATGGAGCTTCTCTCGGCCTCGGTGCGCCTCGATCCTACCCGATCGCGGGGCGGGGACGCAGGGCCGCGGGCCCTGAATGAAGATGCGGGGCTGTTCGCCGCGGCCGCGCCTGGGCTATCCTGTCCGCGATGCTCCCTCCGCCCACTCTCCTCGGTCGTCGGGTCCTCGTGCTCGGCGCCACCGGATTCATCGGCCGCTGGGTCGCGCGTTGCGCGGCTCGCGCCGGTGCCGACTGCCTGCTCCAGGCGCGCTCCGCTGCGGCCCTGGCCGTGCTCCGCGAGCCCTACGACCTGCGCGGCGCCGAGCGGATCGTCGATCTCGCCGAGCCCGGCGCGGTCGAAGAGCTCCTGGAGGCCGAGCCCTGCGATCTCGTGCTGAATCTCGTCGGCTACGGCGTCGATCGCTCCGAGCGCGACGAGACCCTCGCCGTGGAGTTGAACGAGCGCCTGCCGCAGAGGATCGCGGCGGCGCTCGCCGGAAGCGCGACGCGGCTCGTCCACGTCGGCTCGGCCCTCGAGTACGGCGCGGTCGGCGGCGACCTGGACGAGGAGGGCGGGCACCGGGCGACCACCCTCTACGGCCGGACCAAGCTGGCTGCGACCCGGGCCCTCGCCGATCTTCGTCGCCGGGACGCACTGGACTGTTTGACGGTCCGGCTGTTCACGGTCTATGGTCCCGGTGAACACGCGGGGCGGCTCTTGCCCGCGCTGATCGCGGCGACCGCCTCCGGCGATGCGGTCGAGCTGAGCGCGGGCCTGCAGCGTCGCGACTTCGACCAGGTCGAGGAGGTCGCGCACGGCCTGCTCGCCCTGGGTGCGGGGCCGCGACCGGCCGACCCGGTGATCAATCTCGCGCGCGGCCGGCTCGAGAGCGTCCGCGAGTTCTGCCTGGCGGCGGCGCGGGTCTTCGGTCTCGCCGAGGAGAAGCTGCTCTTCGGGCGATTGCCGACCCGGGCCGAGGAGATGAGCCACGAGGCGGTGAGCACCGAGCGGCTGCAGCGGGCCCTCGGACGGCCGCTCGAGCTCGGACTGGAGGCGGGTCTCCTGCGGACCCGCGAGTTCATCGAGGAGACGAAGTGAGCGATCGCGGCCCGGAGCATCATCGAAGGAGATCGACCTGCCGCGGTTGCGGCGCGTCCGAACCCGCCTCGGTCCTCGACCTCGGCTTCCAGCCGCCGGCCAACGCCCTGCCCGCGACGCCGGCCGACTTCGCCGCCGAGGAGCGCTTCCCGCTCGAGCTCTACTTCTGCGCGGCCTGCGGCCTGGCGCAGCTCCTCGACGTCGTCGATCCCGAGCTGCTCTTCGGCCATTACCTCTACCTGACCGGCATGTCGGACACGATGCGGGCTCACTTCGACGGCTATGCCGCGCAGGTCGTCGCGGACGAGGGGCTCGGGGCGGACGACCTCGTCTGCGACATCGCCTCGAACGACGGCAGCCTGCTCGCCGCCTTCCAGGCTCGCGGCACGAGGGTGCTCGGCATCGAGCCGGCCCGCAACGTCGCCGCCATCGCGAACGAGCGGGGCATCGAGACCGTCGTGCGCTTCTTCGACGAACGGGTCGCCGCCGAGCTGCGCGCCGAACGCGGCCCGGCCGCCGCGGCCTGCGCCAACAACGTGCTGGCGCATGTCGATGATCCGGGCGCCTTCCTCGCCGGGATGCGCACGCTGGTCGAGCCCGACGGCCTCGTCGTGGTCGAGGCGCCGCAGCTCGTCCATCTGCTCGACCGGCTCGAGTACGACACGATCTACCACGAGCATCTGAGCTACTTCTCCTGCGCGGCGCTCGCCGGGATCTTCGAGCGCGCGGGCCTGGGGCTCGAGCGCGTCCTCGATCAGAGCGTCCACGGCGGGACCTTCCGCCTGCTGGCGCGTCCCGGACGACCGCATTCTCCCGGGGTTCTGGCGCGGATCGAGGCCGAACGCGCCGTCGGCCTGCTCGAGCTCGAACGCTACCGGCGCTTCGCGGCCGAGGTCGCGGCCAACCGCGAGGCGCTCTGCGGCCTGCTCCTCGGCCTGAAGCTGGACGGCAAGACGGTCGCGGCCTACGGGGCGCCGGCGAAGGGCAACACCCTGCTCAACTACTGCGGCATCGGGCCCGAGCTCTGCGCCTTCACGGTGGATAGAAACCCGCTCAAGGCCGGTCGCTTCCTGCCCGGCTCGCGGATCCCGATCCTCGAACCGGAGGCGATCCTCGAGCGAATGCCCGACTATGTGATGATTCTGCCCTGGAATCTGGCCGAAGAGATCATGGACCAGCAGGCTGAATACCGCCGGCGCGGGGGCCGCTTCCTGGTCCCCATTCCCGAACCGAGAGTTCTCGAATGAAGTTCAAGGATGAACAGGTCGTCATCCTCTGCGGCGGTGAAGGTACCCGTCTGCGCCAGGAGACGGAGTTCAAGCCCAAGGCCCTGGTGGAGATCGGCGGCCGGCCCATCCTCTGGCACCTGATGCGCATCTACCATCACTGGGGCTATCGCCGCTTCGTGCTCTGTCTCGGCTACAAGGGCGAGATGATCAAGGACTACTTCCTCGACTACCGCTGGCGCGACTTCGACTTCGTGCTCGACCTGAGATCCGGCGAGCGCAAGCGCATCCGCAGCGATCGCGAGGAGGTGGAGGACTGGGAGATCGCGTTCGTCGAGACCGGTTCGAGGGCGCAGACCGGAGCTCGTCTCGCCCGGGCCCGGCACGTCATCGACTCGGAGACCTTCCTCTTCAACTACTGCGACGGCCTCTCGGACATCGATCTCGACCGTCTCGTGGCCTTCCATCACGAGAAGGGCAAGACCGCGACCCTGACCGGCTTCCACCCGCGCTCGCGCTTCGGAATCGTCCGCGCCAGCGATGACGGTATCGTGGATTACTTCATCG